>JAQICB010000018.1 GCA_027858745.1 Bacteroidales bacterium | reverse complement strand
ATGAAGTTTATTGATGCTTTTTTGAAAGTGTAAAACTCCTGAAATTAACAGCCTAATTTTTGTCCACTTGGAAATATTTAAGGAAAAACAGCCTAACATTTGTCTATTAAGCCTATTTTGAATTTGATGTTACTTCCGTTTTGCCATATGATAGACCTTGAGTTCTTATATTTTCTGACAGTATTATTTCACAAGCAAGACTTTCTTTTACACCATCTGAAACACCCTTAATAAATTCACTCGTAGATTTGCCAACAATTTCACCACTTTCGTTAATAGTTTCCTTAGTTTTTTCTTTAACTCGTGTACATGAGAATGTTATAGTTGCTAGAAATAATAATAATATTAAATTTTTCATAGACTTTTAATTTTTTATGTAAAATATGTTTTTTTATTATTCTATAAAGAAATTTAGTTATTTTAAAACACACACATTTCATACGATTCTATTTTCTTCCAAAATCTGCCGGAATTTCGCCCCAATGTGCGGTATCCCATTTTAAAATTTGTGTTGTATAGGTATTAGTTTGAAGCCATTTTTCGGCTCGAGCTATTAATTCGAAAATTTCTGTGTTGCGAGAATCTTCTATTAATTTTGATTTGCATTTTTTTTGTCGTACCCAACTCATAGCTGTCATAGAGTCTGAATAAATTGGAATAGGATTGTTCATTTTTTTGAGTAATGCTAAGCCATGTACAAGTGCTAAAAATTCTCCAATATTATTTGTTCCGTTTTGATATGGTCCTATCTTGAAAACTTCTTCGCCTGTTTTAACATAGACACCTCTATACTCCATAATTCCCGGATTTCCACTGCACGCTGCATCTACAGAAAGGCTGTTTCGGAGTATTGAACTTGATTGTGGGTTTTTTATGTTGGCTTGTTTTGATTTTTTTTTAGGTGTCGCTCTGTGTGCTGTGACCGGTTTTTGTGTAAATGCTTGCGAAGCCTCATCGTATGAGGTAAATGATTTATATTGTGCTCCCGGAATACCATGTATGGCTTTTTTGCATTCGTCCCAATTATCAAAAATACCAGTTTTGGCACCTTGCCATACAACATAAAATTTTTGTTTTGCCATTATTGTTGAGAGTTTATAATCTTGATGATTTCGGTGTACATTTCTGTATGTAAAGGTACCGAAATATTTGTTTCTTCGGCTTTTTGAATTATATAATAGGTTAAAATATCTATTTCGGTTTTTTTCCCTCCATATACATCGAGTTGCATTGATGTTCGTGTTTGTTCCGGTATTTTAAAAGCCAAATCAATAACGTTTTCAGCATCGTGTTCGTTAATATCAATGGAGAGTGCATGTGCCACTGATAACATTTCTGTAAGCAATATTTTTGTTTCTTCAAGATGTTTTGGGTCTCGAACTAGTACTCCGATAGGTTTATTGTACCGACTTGTAATGGTAGCAAAGGTAGAAATGAATAAATATTTTTTCCAAACTTCTATTGTTATTTTTTCGGTGAGTACTGTTGGTATATTTGCATTTGAAAAAACGCTTTGTAATTCTGTATCTTTTTCTTGAATACTTTCGTGTTCAGGACCGAAGAATACTTTTCCTGCACCGCCAACTTGTTTTACAAAACCCGGTTTTTCTATTGATGCACTCACATAAATACATCCTTGAAGAATTCGATTTTCCGGAATAATTTTTTGTATTCGTTGTGCATTGTTTACTCCATTCAACAAAGTTAAAATGCTGGTTTCAGCATGAATGTGTGGAATGATTCCTTGAATCGTCTGTTCTAAATCTCGGCTTTTTGTACAGAGAATAACAGAATCAAATATACCGGCGTTTTCTATACTTTCGTATACTGCGGTGGGGCGGTAGGTTTCTGTTGTTTTACCTATATATGTGAGACCGTTTTTTTTAATTTCCGAACCATGGCTGCCTCGTTGGATAAATGTTATTTTGTGTGTGGAATTGTTTGAATAAGCAGCACACAGTTTTGAACCTATATATCCACCAATTCCACCAATTCCAATAATTCCAATATGCATATAAAAATGACTGTTTTTTAGTTAAACAAACGGGTACTTTGATAATAGTTTTTGTCGGTTTTATCCGCATTCATTCGAATAGATAAAATTATCTCATGATTACCATTACTGTGTGGTTTTATTTCACCAATACTGTAATCATATGCGTATCCGATTTTAATAGTTTCTTGTATAATTATACCGGCTAGAATAACAGCAGATTCATTATATCTATATGTTGCACCTAACCAATATTTGTTGTTGAAAAATACATTGCAATTGCCTTCGAACTGTGTTATGTACCCGCCACTTTTAATATAGAGCGTGGGAACTAAATCAATTTTATTCGATAGGTCATGTTGATATTGAACATATCCGTAATAATGTCGCGGAAATTTGGAAAAGTCAGATTTTTCAATACCATTACTTATGTGTGTTGATGATATGCCGGCAACTAAATTTTTGTAGGAAAGATTGACACCAACATCAATTGTCGGGTGAAGTGAATTTTCGGTCAGATATATACCGTTTGGATCTGTTATTGTAGATTGATATACAAATTCAGATGCATCTAATTGTTTATTGTAAAGCCCCGCACCCAACCCTGCAGACAATTGCATATCTTCGGCTATTGTAATGTGATATGCATATAAAAGTTTCGCATGTGTTGACCATTCATATCCTAAACCGTCATTTATAACATATAGCCCGAGTCCACCGATTTTACTTTTATAATCAACATGAAGTGTTTGTGTTAACGGTGCTTTTTCAAAACTCATCCATTGTTTACGGGCGAGAAGTGAGGCTTGAACACCTTCGTTACTACCCGCAAATGAAGGGTTAAAGGCTAATTCATTATTCATAAAATAACTTATTTGAATATCATTTTGAGCATGAACCCATATGCTACTTATGATGCAACAAATTAGTAAACAAATGTTTCGAGTATGTTTGAGTTGTGTAATCATTGCGTGAAATTTAATTTTTAATTTCTTTTAATGCTTCATTGATGGTTATTCTTTGTCCATTTTTGTATGCAACAATAAATGAATTATAGCCAAGTGCATCAATTTTTGATTTCATTGCTTCTGCTTGATCTAAGAACAAGAAATAACCGACGGTGTATTTATAAAAACTATCTGGGTATCGAGAACAGTATGTTTCGGTTTCCGGAAATGCATCTTTAATTTTCGCAAATATTTTCGTGTTGCATGGTTTATGAGCAGCAGCAATTTGTAAACGGAAGTATACGCCGTTAATCGTCGGTTCTTCAACACCTCTTTTTTGAGCTTGTTGTTTCTCTACTCGTTCAACTGTTTGTTGATGGAATACTGCTTTTTCACCTAAATGTAATTGTTCATAATTTACGATAGTAAATGTTGTTCTTCGGTTGGCCTGATGCTCTTCTTCTGTTTGTGCATTTGGTATTGCCAATTTTGTTTCGCCCCAACCTTGCCATGATAAACGTGCTGTGTCAATTTCTTTTGAGACAAGATAATCAACCACAGATTTTGCTCGATTGTTTGAAAGAACAACATTATAATTATCCGGAGCTCGCACATCTGTGTGAGAATTGATTTGAATACAAATTTCCGGATTGTTGTTTAATATATTGATAACATTATCGAGTTCGGTAACCGATTCTGGGCGTAAGAAGTATTTATCTAAATCATAATAGATGTTTTTTATATTGTATTCTTTTCCTTTTTCAATTCGCGTAAGAGCAAAATCGAGATCATATCCGTTTGCTGAAGAAAGAATTATATCTTGGTTTATACCATTTGTAGAAAATGTGCGTTTTTGAGGATTCAGGTAATCATCTTTAACCGAAACCATGTAGTAGCCCATTTCTTGTTTAAGTAAATTGAACTGATATTTCCCGTCTTCGTCTGTTGTTACCGTATCGGATATGCCGGTGTGGTCAGTTAAAATGACTAACGTATTTTCAACTGCTTTTCCGGTTTCGTTGTTTGTAACTCTTCCGGCAGCACTAATATGAACGCCGCGAGCTGCAAAATAATATAAATCATCTTGTCCTACACCACCGATTTTGTTTGATGAAAATAATCCGGAACGACCATTTACGAATACAATACCGAAATCGTCTGCACTTGAATTAAATGGTTTTTGCATATTTTCCGGTTCATTAAAAACCGAGTCGTTTCGTTCTGCAAGATATATATCTAACCCACCATACCCGATATGTCCGTTTGATGAAAAATAGAGAGCGGAATTATCAAACATGTATGGAAACATTTCGTCGAGAAAGGTATTTATGGGTTCACCTAAATTTTCTGGTTTGCTCCACGACGCATTATCGTCTGAACGACTGCATACCCAAATATCTGTTCCGCCCAAACCTTCAGGATTGTTTGAAACAAAATAAAGAGTATTGCCGTCAGGGCTTAGTGCCGGGTGCCCCGAACTGTATTCTTTGGAGTTATGTTGAAAAATCTCGGGACGAATCCATATATTATCTTGTTCGTTAAATTCAGAAACATAAATATTGCAATTTTTGTCTTTTCCGCTCAGACCGTTGCATTGCATAAAATAGCCTATGTTTCGTTTAGGGTCAAAGACAAGTGTACCATTGTTGATATCTGAGTTTATGGCTCCATTGAGTAAGTCTGCTTTTGTAAACAGTTCTGTTTCCCTGTCGAATCGAGTTTCATACAGATTCTCAAATCCGTCACCAGTAATTCTGTAGGTAACACTGTCGCGGGTATATCGAGACGAAGTAAATACAATTTTCTCTTTTACTGTGGTTGGAGCAAAATCATTTGCCCGGGTATTTATTTCCTGAAGATTTCGTGCGGTGAAACGGGCACTGTCGGTACTTTTAAGTGCAAACGAGCATGATTTCATTTTAAGTTTTGCCATTTCTTTCAGCTCTTCACTCGGACGAGTATTCATGTATTGCTTGAGCATTTTATCGGCAAGTTTATATTCTTCAGCCATCATGAGGGTCAAAGCATATTTAAACTGAACATCATTCTCTTTATATCGTCGGTCAACAGCTTTTTTATACCAAGTATTGGCTTTGTTGTATCTGTTTATAAGACGATAACATTCTCCAATTTTGTATGCAGTTTCTAAAATCTCGTCTTTATCCTTAATTTTTGGAAATACTTGCTCGTACATTTTAGCAGCAACCATATAGTTTTTATTTTCAAATTCAACATCTGCTTTTCGAAGTGATTGCGACATTACTATTTGAAATCCGAAACAGAAAACGATAAAAAGTATGTGTTTTGAATATTTCATCTGTTTATTTTTTTTCTTTATTCATTACGTAATAAGGTTACCGGACCTTTTTTGAGTGTCCCGTCGGGTAGGGCAACAATATAAAAGTATGTGCCGGCAGATACTTTTTTCCCGTTATGTGTACCATCCCATCCATCTTTTCCTCTATATAATTCTTGTCCCCATCGGTTAATTATTTGTAGTTGTAAATCCATACCTTCCATATAGATATCATTAACACCATCTTTATCCGGAGTGAACACATTTGGTAGTAAAACATCACGTTGTATGGTAATAGTAAATAATGTTGTGTCACGACATTCAGAAACGGTATATTGTTCAAGTCTTATGGTGAAGTTCCCGTCACGCGTATATGTATGTGTTGGCGAGTATGTTGTGTCCGTATTGTTGTCGCCAAAAAACCAATTCGTGATTACCGGTACGGGTAAACTGTCACTTGTGTTTGTGAATGCAAGTTCTTCGTATTGATATGCCGGATTTTTAACTTCAAAACTAGTATTTGGCGTGCGTAATACCGAAAGGTAGTTTATTCGTTCTTCTATAAAATCACATTCTTCAATTGAGGCTGTTACCCGAACAGTGTATGTTCCGTAATTATAAAAATGAGCCACGGTGTCTTCAATGCTGGTAGAATCATCGCCAAATTCCCATAACCAAGTTGTAATGTCGTGCGATGAGTTGGTGATATTTTCAAAAGGAATAGTCTGTTCTTGACATACAAGAGTTGGTGCGGTAAAATCAACTTGAGCTTCATAAATTGTTAATTGTTCGTCTGCCACTATTACTTGTTCACATTCGTTGATGTCTGTAATTACTAAAGCCGGAGTATATGTTCGTCCTTGTGTGTATGTGTATGTGATTGTTTCGTCGTCCGAAATAGCTTCCCCATCGTCAAATACCCACAGATGTTCAATTGCATCCTGTGTATTTGCTTCAAATAAAATGGGAGCGGGGGCACAAGAGTCTGTTGGCGAGAAGGTGAATGTTCCCGTCGGTCCGCCAACTTCAATATAGTTTTCCTTTATAGTTGTGTCTACGCACGAGTTGGCATCTTCTACTATCAGTTGCACGTCATATATGCCCGGTTTATTATACGAATGTTGCGGGTTTTGGAGGCTTGATGTATTGTTTGCCATACTAATACTATCTCCAAAGTTCCATACCCAGAAACTGATTGATAAGCCGGAAGTGTCTGTAAATTGCGGAATAAACGGGGGGCAATCAGCTTCTGTTGAATCAGCTTCAAATAATGCGTACGGACGGGCTATTGTAATACTTTCTGTTATTGTACTATCGCACCCATATACATCCGTAGCTTCCAGAGAAACTTCTATAGTAGAATCTTTGGTAACAAAGTATGAATGAGATGGACTTGTAACGGAAGAATTTGGTGAACCGTCCCCAAATGACCAATTGTATGTTAAACCTGTTCCGGTAGAAGAATTAGTGAATTCAACTTCAGAATAATGACAGGTTACCGGAGCTACGGTAATACCCGGATGAGGTATAGATGCGGTAATGTAATTAATTTTTGTAATTGTTGTATCACAGCCTTTCGAGTCGGTAGCAGTAAGACTGATGTCATATTCGCCCCGGCTTGTGAAAATGTGTGTCGGGTTGTTTTTTGATGTGTCGGTTGCAAAACGAGTTCCATTTATTGTCCAGTTATAACCCGCAGATGTGGTGTCTTCAATGAGGAGTGTTGTGCCATCATTAAAATTCCATAACCAAGAAATAACACTATCCGGAGCTGTTGCCGTTGAATTATCTGCAAATTCGACGGTAAAAGGTACGCAACCGATAGTTTTAGATGTTATTGTGGTATCAAAATCAGGTTTTGGAACTTCATTTACCGTAATGTAAGACGCACGTGTAATACTGTCGACACAACCTATTTCATTTGTTATCTTTAGTTTTATGTTAAAATCACCGGAAGCATCAAATTGATGAGTGGGTATTTCTTCAATAGACGTATTTCCATCACCAAAATCCCATTCCCAATTGGTAATGTTAAAATTTGACAAAGTTGTGTCAGTAAATTCAATTGCTGAATGTTGGCAGGTTTCGATATTAGTTTGTTCAAATCCGAGTAGTAAACTGTCTACTTGAATTTCAATGCTCATAGAATCTTCGCAACCGTTAGCGTTGGCTACTTTGAGTTGTGTTGAGAAGGTCCCCGGAGTTTGGTATGCATGTCTTGGATTAATTGCTGTTGTGTCGTTTACTATTTCAACTCCATTTTCTCTCCATGTATATCCACCCAAACCACTTTCTTCAATGAACAGTGTTGTGCCATCATCAAATGTCCACGTGTATGTGTCGGCAAGAACGGTTTCGTCTCTGTTAAATTCAATTGTATCAGGAGATTCGCATAAAAATCCCGGAGAGACAGTATATTGTGCAACGGGAGGTAGAATTGTTATGTAGTCTTCTTTTGTTATGGTATCAGCATAACATTGATATTGTCCGGCGACAAGTTTAACCGTATATGTGCCGGTGTCACCGTAAACGTATTCGTGTGTTGGTGTGTTTACATATGCAGGAGCTGTCTCGTCACCATAATCCCAAATCCATTCGTTAGCAAAACTGTTTGATGTTGTATCCTCAAACTCGGTGATGGCGTTAAAACAAACTGCCGTATCAACAGCAGAGAGATGTGCTGTGGGAGGTGCTCCGACACCAATGTAGTCTTCGGCAATATATGTGTCTGTACAGTTTTGTTCGTCAGTTATTGTAAGCGTAATGGTATATTGTCCGGTATCTGCGGCAAATATATGAGTTGGATGTATGGCTGATGAGTCGTTTGATACTATTGTGCCGTTCTCTGTCCAAATATATCCTCCCGAGCCATTATCTTCAACAGTTACTGTGTTTCCATCCCCAAAATCCCAATCCCATTGAGCAATTGGACTTTCAGAGGTTGAAGCATCGGTAAATTCAACTTCAAGTGGCAAACAGCCATTTGTAACATTTGAGGTAAAATCGGCTTGTGGTTCGTGAACGCGAATGTAATCTGTTTTGGTAAGTGAATTTTCACATGAATTATTATCTGTAATAGAAAGGCTTACCGTATAATTTCCTAAGGCAGCATAGTCATGTGTGGGAGTTGAATTTGTTGCGGTATTTCCATCTCCAAAATTCCAATCCCAGTCAGTAATATTTGTTGTTGGTCCGGTGAAATTAACAGAAAAAGGAATTAAACAGGATATACTGTCATTAGCTTGTATGAATATATCCGGTAAATCATTAATGGTAATATAATTTGTGAGTGTTTGTGTGCTTGTACAGCCGGCGCTACTCGTTGCAGAAAGAGTTACGGTGTATGTTCCGACGGCAGCATATGTATGTGAGGTGTTTTCAACTGCTGAGGTATTCCCGTCTCCAAAATCCCATTCTACTGAACTCACAGGTAAATTTGATTCGTTTACAAAATTTGTTGCCGTTCCCAAACAAACTGTTTGATTCGGTGAGGAGAAATCAGCAGAAAAGGTGTTTATATGAATCGCTTGAATACTGTCTTTTGTATCGGTGCATCCGACGTCGTTTGTAACGGTGAGACTCACTGAAAAATCACCCTCAGATGTGAATGTGTGGGTGGGGTTTGCATCAGTTGACGTGTTTCCGTCCCCAAAATCCCAGAGATAACTGCTTGCCCCGGTAGAGGTATTTGTGAATGATACTGTAAAAGGAGCTGAGCAACTTTCAAATGCATCCATAGTGAAATTTGAAGTTGGTGCATTTTGAACAGAAATATAATCTGATTTTGATAATGTTTGTGAGCATCCCTCAGCATTGGTTACGGTTAATGATACCGAATAATCGGATGCTGTTATATATGTGTAATTTGTGTTTTCGCCAGCCGAGGTGCTTCCGTCCCCAAAATCCCAACTTATTGAAGTAATGGGTAAAGCAGATGTGGAAATATCGGTAAAGTTTACATATAAGGGCGTGCATCCTTCGCGAGGTGAGGCGAGAAATCCAACTTCGGGATTTGCATATACTTTTATATATGCTTCTTTTGTTTCAGTATCACTTCCCGAAGCATTTGTAGCCGTAAGTGAAATAGTGTATTCACCGGGGGAGGTAAATACGATTGTTGGATTTGTAAGTGTTGATGATCTTCCCTCTCCAAAATCCCAATCTAATGTCGTTGGAGAATTTGTGGAAAGGTTAGTGAATTTAACTGATACAATACCGCACTCCTCAGTAACATTTGCTGAAAAGTTGGCATCCGGAACTTGTCCGAATGTATGTGAAGAATACAAACAAGCAATACATATAAGTATGCTTACTTGTCGAATTAAATGTTTCATATAAATACTATTTGTTCTAAACAGAGCTAATTAAATTGAAAAATAAGTTTTTTTTATCGAAAAAGCAAGTATATATGGGTATTAGTGAGTAAAAACACTGATTTTTATGCGTAACAATGTGTACTTTTTGATTTTTTGTGAAATCACTTTGCATTAGAAGTATAAAAAAACCGTCAGTGTAAACTGACGGTTTTGTATAAAAAAGAGTTTCTTACAAATTTGATGGGTTTAATCAAACAAATTTGTGCTCAGGTATCGTTCGCCACTGTCGGGTAAAATAACTACTATGTTTTTGCCTTTATTTTCTGGTCGTTTTGCAACCTGTATTGCTGCTGTAATAGCAGCTCCTGAAGAAATTCCACAGAGTATTCCTTCAAGTCGTGCGGTGTTTTTTGCAGTGCTAAAAGCTTCTTCATTGCTAATACGAATTACTTCATCAATTATACCTCGGTCTAATATGTCCGGGATAAATCCGGCTCCAATTCCCTGAATTTTATGTGGGCCCGGTTTTCCGCTCGAAAGAACCGCTGAGTCTTTAGGTTCAACCGCTATTGCTTTAAATGAAGGTTTCTTTTCTTTTATTACCTGCGCAACACCGGTAATTGTTCCTCCGGTACCCACACCCGCAACTAATATGTCTATTGTTCCGTCGGTGTCGTTCCATATTTCAAGTGCCGTTGTTTTTTTGTGTATGTCCGGATTTGCTTCGTTTTGGAATTGTTGAGGAATATAGGCATTTCCAATTTTATCGCATATTTCCTGTGCTTTTGCAATTGCTCCTTTCATCCCGTTTTGTGCCGGAGTTAAAATTAATTCTGCTCCGTATGCAAGTAGAATTTTCCGTCGTTCAATGGACATGCTTTCCGGCATGGTTAAAATTAGTTTGTAGCCTTTTGCTGCACATGCCATTGCAAGAGCAATTCCGGTATTTCCGCTTGTTGGTTCAATTACCACCGTGTCTTTTTTTAGTAAACCTTTTTCTTCTCCGGCAATAAGCATGGCATTACCAATACGACATTTTACCGAACTGCTCGGGTTAAACGATTCCATTTTTGCAAAAATGTGAGCTTTTGTATTTCCGGTTATTTTTTGTAATTTTATTAATGGGGTATTTCCTATAGTTTCTGTTATATCGTTGTAAATTTTCATAATAGGTTATTTTTTATATGTAAAACATTAATTCATCATTATTTTTAGTTAATTTTTTGTGATCTTTTGTGAGTGTTTCAAGACTAGTCGATTCCATATAATCTATTATTTGTTTGTTTAATTTGTACCAGTAATTATGTGAGGCACAGTATGGAATTTTAGCACACGAATATTCGGAATCAAAACAATCTATTAGTTTGAGAGGGGAGTTAAACGCTTTGTAAATGTCATATACGCTTATTTCTGATGCATTTTTAGTGAGTTGATAACCACTTTTTTTTCCGTCTTTTGTGCTAATCAGATTTGCTGCTTTCAGTTGAGATATTATCTGATCAAGATATTTTACAGAGATTCCCTGTGTTTCTGCAATGGTTTTTTGTAAAATACCTTTGTTGTTCTCTTGTGCTGCAATTTCTATTATTGCACGTAATCCGTATCGTGTTTTTGTATTTAATTTCATATCAAATTTTTTTAATCCTATCGGATAAGTAGGTTACAAATATATAGTATATTTTTTGTTTTATCAAGTATCGACTTAAATTTTTTCTTTTAATTTGTATGTTGTTTTTGAACTGATATATAATATGGAAAATTTTGAACAAATAATTGAATCATTTTTTGTGCATGTAGGAGTGGCAGATTCCTTTGCAATGCATCTCAGATTATTAGTGTTGATGCTCGGATTACTAATAGTTTCATGGCTTATTTTTGTGATAACAAAAAGAATTGTTATTCATTATGTGTATGTTTTTATTAAAAAAACATCAATTACCTGGGATGATGTGTTGGCAGATCATAATGTTTTTGATAATGTCGCTCATATTATGCCGGCACTTGTTGTGAAAGCTTTTGCTCCACAAATATTTTCTGATTTTACTTTTATACTACCTACTGTTATTACCTTAACTGATGTATATTTGATAATTGTAGGAATGACGGTTGTTTTTGCTTTTTTGAAGGTTGCAGAGTTGTGGTCTTCAAGTCGTCCGGCTTTTCAAGATAAGCCACTAACGAGTTATTTTCAGTTGATTCGGATAATTCTGTATATCATTACCGGAATATTTGTGCTTTCGATTATTTTAGGAAAATCGCCTGTTTATTTTTTAAGTGCTTTTGGAGCAATTTCAGCTGTTATTCTTTTAATTTTTAAGGATACAATTTTGGGGCTTGTGGCAAGTATTCAAATGTCTGCCAATGATATGGTGAAGGTAGGCGATTGGGTCGAAATGCCGAAATTTAATGCAGATGGAGATGTTATTGCAATATATTTAACGACGGTGAAAGTGAGAAATTGGGATAAAACAATTACCACTATTCCTACCTATTTTTTTGTTACCGACAGTTTTAAAAACTGGCGTGGAATGGTTCGGTCGGGTGGGAGGAGAATTATGCGTTCTTTGTTTATTGATGTGCAAACAGTCCGTCTTATTGACCCGGAAACACGAGAAAAGTATAAAGAATATGCCTTAGTTACTGATTATATTGAAACGCGCCAAGCTGAAATTGAGGAATTTAATGTAAAACATAATGCGGATTCGTCGGTATTGATAAATGGACGGAGAATGACAAATATCGGTTTGTTTCGTAAATATATTCAGGCATATTTGAGTAATCATCCAGGTGTTCGTTCTGATATGCTTATTATGGTTCGTCAATTAGCAACCGAAGATAGGGGGATTCCTATTCAGGTATATTGTTTTACAAATACAACGGTGTGGGCTGAATATGAAAATACGCAGGCAGATATTTTCGATCATCTATTTTCGGCAGTGCACTTTTTTGATTTAGATATTTTTCAAAAACCAACGGGAAAAGATATTTATCGTTTTACTCGAAATGGAGATTTTTCTCATGAATAACCATTTGTGATGAATTCTTGAGGGGGGGGGGGATTTATAATTCAAATATATATATATATGAAAAATCAATCTTTTTTTTTATGCATGATATTAGTAATGATTTCATATTCCTTACAGGCAAATATTTCATTACCTTCAGTTTTTTCTAATCATATGGTTTTGCAACGCAATTCTGAAATTACGGTGTGGGGATGGGGAAAACCGTATGAAAAAATTTCAATTATACCGAGCTGGGATACTGTTGTTGTTTATACAGAAACAAATAATCAGGCAAATTGGTCCGCAACTTTAAAAACTCCCGATGCAGGTGGTCCTTATACTATTACATTTCATGGATTTAATACAGTGGTTTTAGAGGATGTTCTTATTGGCGAAGTGTGGCTGTGTTCGGGGCAGTCAAATATGGAATGGTCTGCTCGACTCGGGATTGATGATGCTCAGGAAGCAGTTGTTGAAGCTGAGTATCCAAATATTCGTTTTTTTTCGGTGGTTCATCGATCTGCTACTAATCCTAATTATGATATAGACGGTTCATGGGCTGCTTGTTCGCCCGAAACAATGATAGATTTTAGTGCTATTGGCTATTTTTTTGCTCGTAGTTTGTACGAGGAATTACACATTCCTATTGGTATTGTTAATGCTAGTTGGGGCGGGACACCGGCTGAAGTGTGGGTTCCTGAGCAAAAAATTATGAATAAGCCCGTTTTGAGAGAAAGTGCCCGCAAAATTCCTGAAATGGGATGGGCTCCACGTGAACCCGGACGGGTATATAATGCGATGATTGCACCAATAACACGTTTTTCTATTGCCGGGGTGTTGTGGTATCAAGGAGAAACAAATGTCGCAAATCCGGAAACCTATCATGAATTGTTTGAAACTCTCATTATGTCTTGGCGAGAAGAATGGCATTCTGCCCTGCCTTTTTATTTTGCACAAATTGCCCCTTTTACCTACAATGAAAGTCCTACTTGTGCAGCTGAAATTCGCGATGCTCAGCGAAGAACATTACGTTTGCCACAAACAGGTATGGTTGTTACGAGCGATATTACAACAGATTTGAAAAATATTCACCCGACAAATAAGTATGATGTCGGAAAACGTTTTGCTGATATAGCACTGCATAAGGTATACGGAAAAACAGAATTACCCGTTTTCGGCCCCTTGTATGCAAAACATACTATTTCGAGCAATCGGGTGGTAGTTTATTTTGATCATGCAGAAGGGCTTCATTCAACACAGAAAAAGATAGAAGGTTTTGAACTTGCCGGAGCAGACGGGGTGTTTTATCCTGCCACTGCCCACATAGAAAAGGAAACCATTATTGTGGAATCTACAAAGGTTGCAAAGCCCGTTTATGTTCGATTTGCTTGGTCCAATACCGCACAACCCGAAATATTCAATGCTCACGGATTACCTATTTCTTGTTTTACAAGTCAGTAGAGAAGTGGGGTAGTTCGTTTCAAAAAGTTTTATTAACCTGAATTCTATTTACTTTAAATCATCAGACCAATTATCTGTGAATATTGCAATATTGTATGCATAATTATCTTTCGCACCATACAGGTTAATACGAATCATAGAGAATATTCGACCATGTTTCATAATCACTGGTAGTGTTGTTGTATATACCTTCCCAATCATTGTCTGCAGGTGATGTTGTGTTGCCATCTCCATTCGTGTCTCCTTTCTTAGTATCATCTTTGTAGGAGGTGAAATATACGTCTGTTCCATTGTAATTCGAAATAGAGGAAAGTTCGTCATCAAGTCGCAATTGACTGCCAGACTTAAATTTTAAAACCACATTGTTTGCGAGGCTTAATGAGGCACCTGTTCTAATTATAAACTGATTGTCGTGTATCACGAAAGGAACTTCTGTTTCTTCCCATGATCTGGGAGCTTCAATTTCATTGATTGTTTCTACAAAAATCCCATTGTATTCATTTATTTGTGAAGGATCATCGGGATTATGAAATATATTTGAATCATCAATATCAAATGCGGTGCTTATAGACAATGGTCGTTTGTTATTGTAAAAAATATTGTTTTGAATAATCGTACCTGTTCCCGCATCGCTTGCATCTAACACGCCAATATCTCCGGCATTGGAAGTGTAGCTTCCGTCGTTATTAATAAAGGAGCAATTTGTAACGCTTATATTATCGCCATATATAGTGAGCGTAGCATTATACGTAGATGATCCACCATAATAAAATTCGCAATATTCAAACTGAGAACCATTATTACTGTTTGTATTTATATATCCCCAATCTTTTGGTGCAGGTAACGTTGTGTTTTCATCACCGTTCTGGTCTCCGCCATGTTCATCGTCTTTATAAGAAGTGAAGATGATAGGTGCATCAGCGGTTCCTTCTGCAACAATGGTTCCTGATGAACCAATCATAAGGTACGGCCCATCATTGGGGTGAAATTTAATAATTGTGCCGGATTCAATTTGTAAGGTATTATTTACATAGAAATCATATATCTTGATGATATATATAGAATCACCTGACCATGTAGTAAATTCTTCTATATCGTTTTCTATAATAACAACATTATCTCCTGTTGTTTCTTGAATGGTATTGTCATTGTTTTCATCATCATTATTTTCACATGAGAAAAAAGTAATACTACAAATGACGAGAGAGAATAATAGTTTTTTCATTGTAAAATAGATTTTAAATTTGTGGTATGTAGTAATTCTTTATAAAAAATTTAACAATATATTGCAATGTACAAAAAAAATATAAAACACAAAAAAAATATAAACTTATAAGTTTTTTAGTACGATACATCACAAAACCACATAAATAGATTCGATGCCGTGACCGAACAAAGATTTCAACTTCTTTGCGACTTTGCAGCTTTGCGAGGAAAATAAGCACTGTAATTTGCACAGCACATACTTTTTTGCCATGTGCCCATTTTTTTTACCAAAGTACGCCCACAAAAAAAGCTGCCTGAATATTCAGACAGCTTTTTTAGTAGCGAGAGGCGGGCTTGAACCGCCGACCTCAGGATTATGAATCCTGCGCTCTAACCAGCTGAGCTACCTCGCCATTATTTTGGACTGCAAAAATAGAATATTTTTTTTCTTTTGCAATTAGATTTTAAAAAATCTTGAGATTATTTTTTATGGAAATGCTTGATGTAAGCAAACAATAATCTTGTTATAGAATGCGATTTTAAGAATAGTCCTTGTATGCTGCGAAAAAAATTAATTGTAAAGAGCAAAAAAAAATATAATTTTTTTACAGGCAGTACATTGATTTTGCATTACATTTGCTAAAAATAATGAAAAAGAAACTATAATTCTATGAGTTTAGTCAGTACACTTTTTAAAATATTCGGCGGAAGTAAGTCCGAACGAGATATACAAGATATCTATCCCTTAGTTGAACAAATAAAATCTTTTGAACAGAATCTTAAAGAAAAATCACATTCACAATTGCGTGAAGCCTCTGATCAATTACGGAAAATAATTGCGGAGAGTTTATCTCCAATTGAACAGCAAATTTCTGATAGAGAAACGAAGCTTGATGAAGATGATTCTATAAGTGTTGATGAACGTGAAAATCTGTATAACGAGATTGATCAACTCAAAAAAGATGTTGATGCGAAAATCGAAGAGACGCTTAAGGAAATATTGCCGGAAGCTTTTGCAATTGTAAAAGAAACGGCTCGACGGTTTAAGGAAAATAAGGAAATTGAGGTTGATACTCTTGATTATGATCGGGATTTGGCTGTTTCTCATGATTTTGTTACTGTTGAAGGCGATAAGGCAACCTGGTATAATTCATGGATTGCTGGTGGTACAGAAATCACTTGGGATATGGTTCATTACGATGTGCAGCTGATAGGAGGGGTAATTCTCCATGAAGGTAAAATTGCGGAAATGACGACGGGTGAGGGGAAAACATTAGTTGCAACCTTGCCGATTTTCTTAAATGCTCTTGCAGGTAAGGGAGTCCATGTGGTTACGGTTAACGATTATTTAGCGAAACGTGATGCTGAGTGGATGGGGCCTATCTTACAATTTCATGGTTTAACTATTGATTGTGTTGATAAACATGAGCCAAATTCTGACGCTCGAAGAGGTGCGTATTTAGCAGATATTACCTATGGAACAAACAACGAATTCGGTTTTGACTATTTGCGTGATAATATGGCAACAAGTCCTGAAGATTTGGTGCAACGGGTTCATAATTTTGCTATTGTCGATGAGGTCGATTCTGTTTTGATTGATGATGCTCGTACGCCTTTAATTATTTCCGGTCCGGTATCGAAAAAGAATAGTAACGATGAGCTTTTTGTAGAATTTCGTCCGAAAGTAGAAAGGTTGTTTAATATTCAAAAAACACTTATTACAAAAGAATTTGCAGATGCAAAAAAATTAATTGTCAGCGAAAATAAAAAGGAACAGGAAGAGGGAGCAAAATTATTGTTACGTACCTTCAAAGGTCTTCCGAAGAATAAGGCAATAATTAAGTTTTTGAGTGAACAGGGTATGAAAACTTTGTTGACGAAAACGGAAAATTTTTATATGTCTGAAAATAATAAACATATGCATATCGTAACAGATGATTTATATTTTATTATTGACGAAAAAAATAATTCTATCGAATTAACGGAAAAGGGAATTGACTTTTTGTCGGAAGATACCGGTGATAAGGACTTTTTTGTGATGCCTGATATTGGCGATCAATTGGCTGACTTAGATAAAATGGAAGTTGATCCAAGTCAAAAAGTTGAGCAAAAAGATGCAATCATTCAAGATTATTCCGTAAAATCGGAACGGGTTCATACGCTTAACCAACTGTTGAAAGCATATACTTTATTCGAAAAGGATACTGAATATGTGGTAATGGATAATAAGGTGAAAATTGTTGATGAACAAACCGGTCGTATTATGGAAGGTCGACGATATTCTGATGGTTTGCACCAGGCAATTGAGGCAAAAGAACGGGTTAAGGTCGAGGCTGCTTCGCAAACACATGCAACTATTACTTTGCAAAATTATTTCCGTATGTATAAAAAATTATCGGGTATGACCGGTACAGCGGAAACGGAAGCAAAAGAATTGTGGGATATTTATAAACTTGATGTTGTTGTGGCTCCCACAAACAGACCGATTGTTCGTGAAGATAAAAATGATAGAGTGTACCGGACTCGTCGCGAAAAATATAATGCAGTTATCGATCATGTAGAGGAATTGGTGGAGCAAGGAAGACCAGTGCTTGTCGGTACTACATCGGTTGAAATTTCTGAATTGCTTTCGCGTATGTTGACGCGAAAAAAATTACCGCATAATGTCTTAAATGCAAAATTGCACCAGCGTGAGGCCGATATTATTGCAGAAGCCGGAAAAACTCGTACTATTACTATTGCAACCAATATGGCAGGTCGTGGTACGGATATTAAATTGACTCCCGAAGTAATAGAATCGGGTGGTCTTGCTATTGTGGGTACCGAACGTCACGATTCTCGTCGTGTCGATCGTCAGTTGCGTGGTCGTGCCGGTCGTCAGGGTGACCCGGGATCTTCGGTGTTTTTTGTATCGCTCGAGGATGATTTGATGCGTATGTTCGGTTCGGAACGTATTGCGAAAATTATGGATAAACTCGGTCTTGAAGAGGGTGAGGTAATTGAACATAATATGATTTCTCGTTCGATTGAACGGGCTCAGAAAAAAGTGGAAGAAAATAACTTTGGTATTCGTAAACGATTGTTGGAATATGATGATGTGATGAATTCACAACGTGAGGTTATTTATACAAAACGTCGTCATGCTTTATATGGTGATAGAATCGTAGTAGATTTTGTAAATATGATGTATGATACCGGGGTTTCGATTGTTGAAGAAAATCACGGAAATGTCGATTTCGAGGACTTTGAAATGGAATTATTACGGGTGCTTTCCTTGGAATCTCCGGTTACTGAAGAAGAATATTTGCGTTTGTCGACTGACGAAATAATTGAGCGAGTGTATGCAACGCTACTCGATATTTATGAACGACGTGTTCGCACTATTGCCGAACAGGCGATGCCGGTAATTAAGAATGTATACGAGAAAGAAAGTGAAACATATAAAAATATTGTAGTACCGATTTCTGATGGTAAACGGGTATTTAGTGTGGTTACCAATTTGGAAAAAGCGGTAAAATCTGAAGGTAAGGAGCTGGTGCGTTCATTCTTAAAATCGTTCATTTTAGTTAGTATTGACGAAGCGTGGAAAGAACACTTGCGTGAATTGGATGATTTGAAACAGTCGGTGCAAAATGCCTCTTACGAACAAAAAGATCCGCTTTTAATATATAAGTTCGAATCGTTCAGTTTATTTCAAGCTATGCTTGTTGAGGTAAATAAAGAGGTGGTTTCGAGTGTGTTAAAAGCACATATACCGGTGCAGGCCGAAGCAACTGAAGCTCGTGAACAACGCCGAACAACGCAGAATTTACAAGCTCGTAAAGATGATGTGAATGAGGCTGCTCGTATGCAAGATACACGTGAAAAACAAAAAGCGAGTCCGGTACGTGTCGGTCCGAAAGTCGGAAGAAACGACCCGTGTCCGTGTGGAAGTGGTAAAAAATATAAAAGTTGCCACGGACGTGCCGGTGTTAGTGAAGAATAAATAATCTTTTATAACCTGAGTTCGATATAATTTTTTAGGATCAGAACGCGTATAAACAGCTTTTTATATCAACCGAGGACAAAGAACGAATTCAGTGGAGCTAATCTGAACTCGAAAAATAACGTCGAACTCAGGTTTATATAAAAAAAGGTCAGATGTATGTCTGACCTTTTTTTGTGTGATATTTTGAACAATAATGTTGTATCCGGTGTGTGTGAAAAATATGTATTGAACAAAAGTAAAGAAAAATTATTTTTGAAAAAGCCTTGTTTATCGGGTAACTCAAATTCTCGCAAAAGTAAATCGTCAGTTTGCATACGCACGATAAAATCTTTAGATAGTGGCTATTTTCCGGTATACCATTCATGTTTTGCAACAAGAGGAATTCGTCTGCCAAAGCCAAATGATTTTGATGAAACACGTAAAATTGGTGGAAACTGAAAGCGTTTGTATTCGTTGTTGTTTACTTTTGTAATGGTGTCGTGAACAGTTTGTGAATCAAACCCTTGTGCAATAATCTCTTCGGGAGATAATTTTTTCTCAATGTATTCAAATAAAATTGCATCTAAAATATCATAATCAGGCAGCGAATCGGAGTCTTTTTGATCAGGACGGAGTTCTGCGGAAGGAGGTTTTATAATTGAGTTGTAGGGAATAATTTCGTTGTTTCTGTTAATGTAGTGGGCAAGGGCAAACACATCTTTTTTGTAAACATCGCCCAGCACCGAAAGTGCCCCGTTCATGTCGCCATACATGGTGCTGTACCCAACTGCAGCTTCGCTTTTGTTTGATGTGTTCAGTAAAATATTTCCGAATTTGTTACTCAAAGCCATAAGCAGTAAACCTCTGAGTCGTGCTTGAATATTTTCTTCGGCAACAGAAAACGGTAAGTCCTTGAAAATGGGTGTGAGATTTTCTCTAATACTAGAATAGCTGTCTTGTATAGGAAGAATATCATATTGAATGTTCAGGTTTTTTGCTAATTCTTCTGCGTCAGCAATAGAATGTTCTGATGAGAATTCGGAAGGCATTAAGAGTACGCGAATATGTTCCGGTCCAAGTGCGTCCGTTGCAATAGCAAGAACAACAGCCGAATCTATTCCGCCCGAAAGTCCTAAGGTTGCTGTTTTGAAATTATTTTTTGCGAAAAAATCACGAATACCGAGAATAAGGGCATTATAAATCTTCTCAATTTTATTAAATGTTGGTAAAGAGGCTCCTTTTCGAGTGCAATCGACATTTGTGTCAATGAGAGAAAAATCTTCAGTGTACTCTTCTAATTCTAAAACAATTTCACCCTCCGGGTTTACCAGTTTTGAGCGACCATCAAAAATAATTTCGGTATTTGCACCCACCTGATTAACATATAAAATAGGTATATTGAATTTTTGAGCATTGTCTTGCAAGACGGTTGTTCTCGTATATTCTTGATTGTACGAAAAAGGAGAGGCAGCAATGTTTATCACCATATCCGGATTGTGTTTCATGAGTTCTTCCAGTGGCGACTGACGGTATAATTTGTTTTTTGCAAACGATTGTTCAAATAATTGATTATCCCACAAATCTTCGCAGATAGTTATGGCAAATGTGTGCCCTTTGTAATTGAGAACTGAAAATGTGTTATTTGCTTCAAAATAGCGATATTCATCAAAAATATCATAGGTAGGCAAGAGTGTTTTATGGAAAGCTTGCGCAATTTTTTTATTAGAGAGAAATAAGGCGGAATTGTATAATTGTTTACCACGTTCGTTTGCATTAATTGTCGGACACCCTATAATTGCTGCGATAGAGTCGCAATGTTTGGCGATTTTTTCGGCAGAATCAGAGCATTTTTCAATAAAATCTTTTTGTTCAAGTAAGTCCAGAGGCGGATATCCACATACGGAGAGTTCTGAAAATACAATGAGTTCCGCATTTTGTTCCTTGGCTTGTTCAATAGCAGAAATTATTTTTTCTGTATTTGACGAGAAATTTCCGACATGATAATTCAATTGAGCAAAAGCAATATTCATACGACTTATTTTTGTTGGTCAGTAAAATAAATATCTAATAATTTTTGAGCAGCAATAAATGAACTAATATTTTGTTCAATTACTTGCTTTTCAATATCATTAATCTGATTTTTAATTGCATCCGATTCGTAGAAACGTTGTTTCAACTGTTCGTGTATACTTTCGAACATCCAATATTTAGCTTGTTCGTTTCTTTTTTCTTCAAAAAAGCCAGACATTCGGGTTGTCGAAATGTATTCTTCTATATGTTTCCAAATATCTAATAATCCATTTTTTTCAATGGCAGAACAGGTGAGTACTTTTTGTTTTACTCCCGAGGGGTGAGGTGGGAAGAGTCCCAGTGCTGTCTGATATTCTTGTCGTGCCATGTTTGCACGTTGTATATTGTCGTGGTCTGCTTTGGTAATAGCTATGCTGTCTGCCATTTCCATAATTCCGCGTTTGATTCCCTGCAATTCATCTCCCGCACCGGTAATCATGAGGAGTAAAAAGAAATCAACCATGGAATGTACCGCTGTTTCGGATTGACCGACGCCAACAGTTTCAATAAAAATAACATCATATCCGGCAGCTTCGCAGAGAATAATTGTTTCGCGCGTTTTGCGAGCAACACCGCCCAAAGAACCGGTAGAAGGTGAGGGGCGAATATATGCGTTGGGATCGGTCGAAAGTTCTTCCATACGTGTTTTGTCTCCCAAAATACTCCCTTTTGTTCGTTCGCTCGATGGGTCTATGGCCAAAACAGCAAGTTTGTGTTTGTGCTGTGTAATAATTTTACCAAACGATTCTATAAATGTACTTTTTCCAACACCGGGAACACCGGTAATTCCAATACGAATAGATTTTCCGGAATGAGGAAGGCAGCAATTTATAATGTCTTGTCCTTTTTTATAATGTTCGGGCAGGCTACTTTCAATTAAGGTAATAGCTTTGCTTAAAATCGAAACGTTTCCGTCAACTATACCTTTTACGTATTCATCGACCGATAATATTGCTTGTTTTTTCTTGTTTTGTTTGAAACGAGCTATTGCATTTGGATTTGATGTGGGTTGTTGGTTAATTCCTTTTTTTTCGTGCATATGGCTTGAAAAACTTCCGTCTTGATGTTCCATAATTCTTTATCTTTATTGTACGAAGGTACAATTTTACGCTCAATTTAGGAATATGTTCTGATTAAAAAACAAACCGGATTGTGTTCACGTTTTCATAATCCGGTTTTCCTGTTGGAGTATATAATTTTATTGATGTTTTTCTTGAAGACCTTTGTCGAGTGCTGCAAGGAACTCTTCGGTTGTAACCCAGTGAGAATCTCGCATGTCTTTTCCGTGAATTGATAATGCGAGGTCTTTTGTCATTATTCCCGATTCAACTGTTTGAATGCAAACATTTTCGAGACTTGTACAGAAATCTATAAGTTCGGTATTTCCGTCGAGTTTTCCTCGAAATGCCAAACCGCGCGTCCATGCAAAAATAGATGCAATAGGGTTTGTGGATGTTTTTTGACCTTTTTGATGTAAACGATAATGACGTGTAACCGTGCCATGAGCAGCTTCTGCTTCCATTGTTTTTCCGTCGGGTGTAATGAGTGTTGAGGTCATTAAGCCGAGTGAACCAAATCCTTGTGCAAGAGTGTCGCTCTGTACGTCGCCATCATAATTTTTACATGCCCAAATAAATTCACCACTCCATTTTAATGATGCTGCAACCATGTCGTCAATCAGTCTGTGCTCGTAAGTTAAACTATGCTTATCTAATTCTGATTTGAATTCATTTTGATAGACTTCTTCAAAAATATCTTTAAATCTGCCGTCATATTTTTTGAGAATTGTATTTTTTGTTGACATATAAAGTGGCCATTTTTTCTGAAGAGCCATATTAAAACATGCTCGGGCAAAACCGTAAATTGATTTGTCGGTATTGTACATTGCCATTCCAATTCCATCGCCATCAAAATCATTAACTTCGTATGTTTGTGGAGCATCACCATTTTCGGGCGTAAAGGTTATGCTTAGTTTACCTTTTCCTTTTGTAAGAAAATCGGTTGCACGATATTGGTCACCATGAGCGTGACGGCCTATAATAATAGGTTTTGTCCAGTTTGGAATAAGTCGTGGTACATTCTTAATAACGATTGGTTCACGAAACACAGTGCCATCTAGAATATTTCGAATTGTTCCGTTTGGTGAACGCCACATTTCGGTTAAATTAAATTCTTCAACCCTATTTTCGTCAGGTGTTATTGTTGCACACTTTATACCAACATTGTATTTTTTAATTGCCTCGGCTGCATCAACCGTAACTTTGTCAAGAGTTTCATCTCTGTTTTCAATACTTAAATCATAATATTTAATATCTACATTAAGATATGGTAATATAAGTCGTTCTTTAATAAATGTCCATATTACTCGGGTCATTTCATCTCCGTCAAGTTCGACTATCGGATTACTAACTGTAATTTTTTTCATCTGTTTTTATGTTTTATCAATATTTATACAAATCAACTAAAAAAATGAATACAACTGTCGATTCAAAGCATTAAACAATTCATGTTTCTTATTGACTGTGAACATTATTTTGAATGAAATTGTTTTTTTCTGTGCACTAATAAGCTTATTCCACAGGCTATACTTGCTGCAATACCAATAGAGTATGCAACAGATGTGTTTAAATTGAATCCTTCGGGAGCAACAAAAATATAACTCAAAATAACTGCGGTTAAAAATAATGCAGGAATAAAGGTGATGTAGAAATTCTTTTTTTCTTGCACTAAATAAACGGTAATTGTCCACAACACTACAGCAGCAAGTGTTTGGTTTGCCCATGCAAAATAACGCCATATAATGCCAAAATCTATTAAAGTAAAAATGAATCCGGCAATAAAAAGAGGAATGGAAACCAAAAGTCGTTTAATTATTGTTGATTGTGAAATATGAAAGAAATCTGCAATAATTAAACGAGCTCCTCGGAATGCGGTGTCTCCTGTGCTTATTGGTGCTGCAACAACACCAAATAGTGCCAAAATAGCTCCGAACGTGCCGAGAAGTGAGTTGGCAATTTCGTTAACGACAATGGCAGCATTTCCGTTATTTTCACTCATGGTCGTGTTTAATTCGTGCACACCACCGTAAAAACTCATTGCTATTGCTGCCCAAATAAGAGCAACAATACCTTCAGAAATCATTGCTCCATAAAAAACTTTTCGTCCGTGAGTTTCATTTTTTATGCAACGAGCCATGAGAGGCGATTGTGTTGCATGAAATCCTGAAATAGCACCACAGGCTATACTTATAAACATCATGGGAAAAATGGGGAAATTTTCTTTATTTGAATGAAGATTTTGAAATGTTTCTGTGTTTAGCTCAGGCATATGATAACCGCCGACAATAAGAGCAATAATAAGTCCCAATGCCATAAAAATAAGTGCAAATCCGAACACTGGATATATTTTGCCGATAATGGTGTTTATTGGGAGTAAAGTAGCAAGTATATAGTATATGAAAATAATAGCAATCCAGGTATTTGCCGAGCTAAAAATAGATGTTGAATTCATGAGTATACCTGCTGGTCCGAGCACAAAAACTGCACCTACAATGACCATAAGAAATACCGTAAATAAACTCATGGCAAGTTTGCCGAATTTCCCCAAATATATACCAATGATTTCGGTAATGCTGAGTCCGTTGTGCTTAACGGAAAGCATACCTGAGAAATAATCGTGTACCGCACCACCGAAAATGGAACCAAAAACAATCCATAAAAAAGCAACAGGTCCCCACATTGCCCCGGCAATCGCTCCGAAAATGGGACCAAGTCCTGCAATGTTGAGAAATTGAATGAGAAAAATGCGCCACCACGGGAGGGGGGTGTAGTCAATATTGTCTTGAAGTTTGTATGCCGGAGTTTCTCTGTCAGAACGAGCTCCGGCAATTCGTTCGATAATTTTTGAATAGAATAGATACCCAAGTATGAGTAAGATGACGGAAATACTAAATGTGATCATAATTATATAAACTGTTTGATTAGTGAAATAGCTTGATTATAGTACCCTCCACCAAATAGGGTGTAATGATTCATAATATGATAGAGTGTGTAGAGAATCTCTCGTTCTTTATGTCCTGCCGGTAAAGGATATTCTTCTTCGTAGGCTCTATAGAATTCAGGAGAGAATCCTCCGAATAGTTTTGTCATTGCTAAATCGGCTTCTCTGTCGCCATAATAAACAGCAGGGTCAATTAAGCAGGGCATTCCATTTCCGTTTACCATATAATTCCCACCCCATAAATCTCCATGCAATAAGGAGAAAGGTGTGTTTTTATGGGAAAAAGTTTGTCGAATTGTGGATTCTGCCGCAAAAATCAGTTGTTCTAAGTCTTTGCATTCCAACTTTTTTTCTTTCATTAATTCGAGTTGAAAAACTAATCGATGAGAAAAAAAGAAGTCTGCCCAATCTGTTGAAGGAGTATTTTTTTGAAATGATAAGCCAAGATAATTATTTTCGAAAAAACCACATGTTTTTGAGGTGTATCGGTGCATCTGAGCAAATGCTTTTCCGAAAATGCTGAAAAAATCAGGTTTGCGTATTCCCGGCTCGATATGTTCTAAGAGTAAAAAATCATTCTGCACATCTATAACCTTAGGTATATAAATGCTGTTAGTTTTTTGTAATTCCTGAAGCCCGTGAGCTTCTTTGTGAAACATTCCGGGGATAAGCTGTCCGCATTTGAGAAATAGCGTTTGAGAATGACAGCTTATTTTGTACGTATCGGCAATACAACCGCCACCAACAGAATGAGTATTGGTTATTGTTCCAAAAGAACGTTCAATATGCGAGAGTATATGATTGGGAATCATATTGCAATTTTTTTGTCAAATGTAAAAATAAAGTCAGATAAAAGGATGGGAGTTATTTATTTTTTTTGAATTATTTTTTCGCCAAAACGGGTAACAACATAGTATGTGCCACTTGGTAGATTTGATATATCAATCAGAGTTTCCTGTGAAGAAATTTTTGAGATTGTTGTTTTTTCTGTCACATCGAGTCCCGAAACACTGTATATCGAAATGTCTTGAGTATTGATTCTCGAATCATTAATAATGTATTCAGAGCCGGTTTGCCCGGTATAAATATGAATGTTTTGATCGGTATAAGAATATTTTCGAATGGAGACAATTTTAGAATACGAAAAGTCACCGTTAAAATCTATTTGTTTTAGTCGATAATATGAAATATTATTTATGAGTGGAGATTCATCAATTTCGTAATAGTGAATTGTTTGAGTCGAGTTTCCGGCACCGGTTGTTGTTGAAATATGTTCCCAATTGATTCCGTCAGCAGAACGTTCTATTTCAAAAAGATGATTGTTTGTTTCACTTTCGGTTACCCAATATAATTTCACATAATCACCTTTGTTAGTTGCTTCCCATTTTACTAATTCAATGGGTAAAATAATAAAGTCGAAGGATGAAAGATTGTTTATTTCGTACCCGTTCCACCAGGTGTTTATTGTATGCCAATCACCAAATCCTTCGGGGTTATTACTATCGGTACTCCAAATGTGACCGTTTGCCGTTGTGTTTCCCGAAAGCATGGTTGCCGTTTGTCCTGATGGTAATGTGCCATAGTCAATTTGAGAATCGTCCCAATATAATACTAAATTTTCGGGTCCGTCCGGCTCTACACGGGTAACAAGAAAACCATTTGAGTTTTTTTCGGCATCATATATTGGCAGATGCGTAACTCCGGTAGAAAATTTTGAGTTAACAATAACTGATATTGTGGTTGTGACCTGAACCCCTAATCCATCTTTTCCATCCCATAAAATATTATCACCACCGGCATCAACACGTTCTACAAGGGCTAGATCTCTTCCTCCCGGCTGATACCCATCAACATTGTCAATGTCTAAAAATATTTCGAGTGTCCCAGACTTGTTCATGTTTATATAAAACTCAACCGGTTCATTTGCAACCGGTGTTCCTACAATTTGTAAATCTTCAACCATTGTAGGGATTTCAGCAATATCATAAACAGTAGGATCAGGAGTGTTTAGGAAAATTTTATATTTTGGATACACGGTATTTATATCTGGAACAGACTGTCTGTCTACCGATAAATCTCCTGTGTTTTGAGCTCCTGTGTTGTTGCAGGCTATAACGAAACTATAGGGTTGGAGACCATTCAAATCAACTTTTGTGATGTACTTATCGTCGCTGTAGACATAAAATGTACCGTATGCTCTGTTTGTATAATTGTTCGTGTTAAGATCCCATGCATATGACCAAACTCTCCCATCAATAGCGTCACCTGCTGCTGATGTGCTTATGGTAATGTCAAATAATTCAAAAAGATAGCGGGTTGTTGAAGAAATGCGTTCAAATTCTATATAAAAATCTCCGGTTGTCGTTGGTGTGTAGGTAA
This sequence comes from Bacteroidales bacterium, assembly GCA_027858745.1. Lineage (GTDB taxonomy): Bacteria > Bacteroidota > Bacteroidia > Bacteroidales > UBA1715 > JAQICB01. The sequence continues at coordinate 12,346 of JAQICB010000018.1, read as the reverse complement.
ACGGAGTGTATCCTCCGGTGCCACCCGTAAGTGTGTTGGGACCGATTTCGGCTTCAGTAAATGTTGATATATATCCGGTGCCCGCGGAACTTGGCACTGTTTGATAACCATACACAACAGTGCCGTCTGGAGCTTTTATACGAAACTGTGCACTACCCGTAGTTGTGAGCGGATTGAATCCGAGATTAATAACTTCCCCGACATTTGCAATGTGAATATATAAACGTTCATACATATCAGCACCATCCATTGCAAAATCTCGTTGCCCACCGAAAGATTCATTAAATTGCACATAACAATTACCGGTGTTTCCGGGCATTAATTCCTTACTCCCTTCTGCTTGAGATGCAAAAGAAAATACGAGAAATACCAATATGGTAATAAATGTTTTCATTGGAATATACTATTTATTAAAATATACGTAAAAAGTACGTAAAAGATGTTTGAAAATGAGAGTTTTTATAGTGAAAATGTGCAGTTTAATCATATGTATATGTGAATTGTACGTTTTGTAGGAGTGTGAATAAGTATGCTATGCATAAAAAACAGTTTTTCTGTGTTAAATTATTTCACAATAGCTCGCTATTATTCAATAATTTACCTTGATAAACAGCTTTTTATATCAATATGAACTCGAAAAATTACGTCGAACTCAGGTTGCGAGTATCATAGATGCTTTAAAAGTTGCTGCTTTGACTGGTGTGACCATTACCATTTTGATTCCGGGTATATCCGACTCTCGCTTTGTAAATGCTGTGGCATGGACAAATTATGGGCCATTGTTACGGTGTGGGGTTAATATTTATTTGTATGAAAAAGGTTTTATTCATGCAAAAACGATGGTTGTTGACGAGCATATTTCTATTGTTGGTACCGCAAATATGGATATTCGTAGTTTCGATTTGAATTTTGAAGTGAATGCAGTTGTGTATTCTCAGGATTTTGCTCGGCAATTAGGTGAGTCTTTTATAGAAAACCTCAGTCATTCCCGTAAACTTAACTATAAAGTGTGGGAGCAACGCCCGGCTTATTGTCACCATTATTTTGATATATTTACGGTAAAATATGCCGGAGACTGAATTGTTTTTTTGCCTACAGCAATTGATGGTTTAATTTTCAATTGTGCTTCTTCTGGTATAGATGCCGATGATAAATTAAACATCATGTTCATGAGTTCTTTTACGGAAAATATTTTTAAAACAGAACCAATATCTGTCGAAATAGCAATAGGTATTTCAATCGTTTCATTTGGTTTTATAGTATAACTTTCTGTAACAACCCCCTTGGCAACTTCTTGATCTTTTAACAATAATTTCCAATTTAGTTTATGTAATGCAGCAGTTCGTGAGTTTGGATTATGAACAGAAATATGTGCCGTTAAATCTACCGGAATTTTTCGAGCCATTATTGCTTGCGAAATTTTTAATGTTTCGGTTGTTTGCAAATCACGTAAATTTTGTTTGTCGTCAATAGAAACATTGTTGACCCGAACATTCGATATCGATGAGAAATTGTAGTTGCAGTCTTTGAGTGCTTGGGTTTCTTTAATCGAACGACAGGAAAAACTTGAGATAAGCATAATAAAGAGGAATGCGCAAGAGCGAGTTGTGTTCATAATTACGATATGTTTTGGTTAATATAATCTCTAATAACAACAAATGCCTCTGATATTCCTTCAGGGTTTTTTCCGCCTGCTGTTGCAAAAAACACCTGACCGCCTCCGCCACCTTTTATTTTTTGAGCAGCTTCTTTAATTATATTTTGTGCTGAAACATCATGAGCATCAATTATATCTTGAGAAATACTTACGGCAAGTTGTACTTTGCCTGATTCGCTTGTTGCTAGAGCACAAATTGTTTCAGGTGAACTGTTTTTAATGTGCATTGCAATGTCCTTTAATTGTTTCGAATATTCTGCCGGAATGTGTTCAATAATTGCATTAATGCTTCCTACAGACGTTTTTTTGCCGATGAGTTGTTGAGCAAAGATATGAGCTTTATTTTTCTCGAACTGTTCAATTTGTTTTTTTAATTGTTGGTTTTCTGACAAGAGCGACTCAACCTGTTGAGAAATGTTTTTCTGATTTTTCAATACATTTGATAATTCCGAAACAGTATCGGTTGCTTCATAAATCAGTGATTCGGCAGTTTCTCCACTTACCGCCTCAATTCTTCTGATTCCGGCAGCAATAGCACTTTCAGAAATTATTTTGAAAAAACCGATATTTCCTGTTGATGAAACATGTGTTCCACCACATAATTCTACCGATTTTCCGAATTGAATAACTCGAACCGCATCGCCGTATTTCTCTCCAAATAAAGCTTTTGCACCCATTTTTTGTGCTTCATCTATTGGAGTTTTCCGTTTTTCATTCAAAGAAATATTGTTCCGAATAGCTTTGTTTACCATTTTTTCAACTGTACGAATTTCTTCGGCAGTCATTTTTTGGAAATGAGCAAAGTCGAATCGGAGTCTTTCAGCTTCAACAAGTGATCCTTTTTGTTCAACATGAGAACCGAGAATATCACATAAAGTATCGTGTAAAAGATGTGTTGCTGAGTGATTTGCAGCAATATTTTCGCGTCTTTCTGTATCTACAATTGCTTTAAATTCGGTGTCGAAATTTTCCGGGATTTTCAGTGTTGTGTGAATGATTAAGTTATTTTCTTTTTGAGTGTCAATGATGGGAAATGCACCTTTGGTAGATTCTATAACTCCCGTATCACCAATTTGACCGCCGGATTCAGCGTAAAAAGGTGTTTTGTCAAATACCAGTTGATAAACTTTTTTCTTTTTTGAAAGAACCTCACGATATTTAATAACAGAAATCATTGTTTCGGTAGCTTCATATCCAATAAATGTAGCACCGTCGCCTGTCGATAAATCAATCCAATCGCCGGTTGAAACTGAGGTGGCTTGACGAGCTCTGTTTTTCTGTTTTTCCAATTCCGACAAAAATTCTTTTTCGTCAACGCTCAAGTTTTGTTCACGAGCAATTAAGGTCGTTAAATCATACGGAAACCCATAGGTATCGTACAAAGTAAACGCATCGACTCCTGAAATTTCTGATGCTCCCGTTTTTTTAGTTTTATCAATAATTCTTTGTAGAAGCTGGATGCCGGTAGTTAAACTTCGCAAGAAAGATTTTTCTTCTTCAAAAATAATTTTTGCAATGAGTTGTTGTTGAGAAATGAGCTCAGGATATGCTTCTCCCATAGTATGAATTAAGGTGGGAAGAAGCTGGTACATAAATGGTTCATTGAGACCTAAAAAAGTATATCCGTACCGAATAGCACGACGCAAAATTCGTCTGATAACATATCCGGCTTTAATATTCGAAGGTAATTGCCCGTCAGCTATTGCAAACGAAATGGTTCGAATATGGTCGGCAATTACACGCATTGCAATGTCTTTTTCGCTTTCTTTTCCATATGTCGCATCAGACAATTTGCCTATATGAGAAATAAGGGGTTGAAATACGTCAGTGTCATAATTTGATTGTTTCCCTTGCGTAATCATAGCCAAACGCTCGAATCCCATGCCGGTGTCGATATGTTTGCTTGGAAGAGTAACGAGAGAACCGTCAGCTTTTCGGTTATATTGAATAAATACCAAATTCCAAATTTCAATAACGTGTGGGTGGTCTTGGTTCACCAGCTCATGTCCGGGTATTTGAGTTCGTTCCGATGCGGAGCGAATATCGACGTGAATTTCGGAACAAGGACCACAGGGGCCGGATTCACCCATTTCCCAAAAATTATCTTTTTTGTTGCCTTTCAGGATGCGATCTTTTGGTAAATATGAACACCATTCATCGTATGCGTCGTGGTCAAAATCAGTTCCGTCTTCTGCGGCGCCCTCAAAAACTGTCGCATACAACATGTCCGGCGAAATAGAAAGTATCTCAGTTAAATATTCCCACGCCCAGGCAATAGCTTCTTTTTTGAAATAGTCGCCAAACGACCAGTTTCCAAGCATTTCAAACATGGTATGGTGATAGGTGTCGTGACCAACTTCCTCTAAATCGTTGTGTTTTCCCGAAACACGTAAACATTTTTGAGAATCAGCTATTCGGGAAGATTCTATAGGAGCATTGCCAAGAAATATATCTTTAAATTGATTCATCCCCGCATTTGTAAACATGAGAGTGGGGTCGTTTTTAATAACCATAGGTGCTGACGGGACAATTGTATGGTGTTTTGAAGAAAAAAAATCTAAAAAAGATTGTCGTAATTCACGTGAATTCATCATAAAAATAATTGTTTTCTTAATAAAATGTTAAAAATACTTAGTCTTACAGACGTTTTTTATGCAAAAGTAAATTTTTTTTCATTACTTTTGCGATTAACATACAAAATTGATGACTAATAATGGCCAAAAGTAAATATAGGTTTAATCCCGAAACGCTCACATACGAAAAAATTGAATATTCAAAGAAGCATATTTTTGGGATGGGTTTTATATACCTCACTTCATTTTTTGTTCTTGGGTTTACGTTTATGCTTTCGTGGTTATTCTTTTTTCCATCGGTGCGCGAGACTGATTTAATGGATGAGAATTCAGAATTGCGTGTACAATATAAAGTCTTGAATTCAAAAATACATACTATTGAAAATGTACTGGAAGATATTGCAGATCGTGATAATAATATATATCGTGTGATTTTTGAAGCAGACCCGATTCCTGATGAAATAAGAAAAGCCGGAATTGGTGGAATAAACAGGTATGCGGAAATAGAATCAAAACCGAATATGGAAGTTGTTGTTGAAACAGCACAACGATTAGATGTTTTGTATAAAATGTTGTATGTGCAAACCTTATCTTTTGACAGTGTCATAAATTTAGCTAAAAATAAGGAAGATATGTTGCGATGTATTCCGGGTATTCAACCATTATCAAATAATGATATTACCCGATTTTCTTCCGGATTCGGATATAGAATACACCCTATTTACAAAACATTAAAAATGCATACCGGTATTGATTTGACGGCGCCTCCGGGGACAAAAATTTACGCATCGGGTGATGGTGTTGTGAAACGTGCTCGTTTTGTGCGCGGATACGGAAAAAGTGTAACAGTAAGTCATGGTTACAAATACGAGTCAATTTATGCACATATGAGTATGATTCTGGTAAAACCGGGACAAAAAGTTAAACGTGGCGAAGTTGTTGGTCTGGTTGGAAATACAGGAACTTCTACCGGGCCGCATTTGCATTATGAAATTCGCAAAAATAATCAGCCCATAAATCCGATAAATTATTTTTTGAATGATTTATCGCCACAAGAATACGATGAAATGATTCGTATTTCATTACGTCCGACACAAACACTAGATTAAAATAATATGACGTTTGAATATATTAATAGAGATATAAGTTGGTTATATTTTAATTATCGTGTTTTAGAAGAAGCCAAAGACTTAAGTTTGCCGGTGTATGAGAGAATGAAATTTCTCGCAATTTATTCAAACAATTTAGAGGAATTTTATCGTGTGAGGGTAAGTTATTATCGACGTCTTATTAGGGAATTACCTCATAATCATCCCAAAAAACAAGCGGTAAATCCAACCGCAGTTATTTCTGTTATAAACGAGCTAGTTGGAAAATTTCAGAATGAGTTTATCGATGTTTTTCAAAAAACAATTGTACCTGAATTAGAACGAAATAATATACGAATTTTAGATATTCACAGTCTCGTTACCGAATTGCAAAAGAAATTTATTCGAAATGTATTCGACGCTCATATTTTACCGCATATACAACCTGTTTTGTTAGAAAAAAAAAGGATTAAACCTTTTATGCGTACCGGTCAAATATACATTGTGTTAAAAATGTATAGAAAGCCAAAATATTCCTTATATGACAATCCTGTTGTAAAAAAACCCGTGTATGGTTTGGTTAAATTACCAACCGATCATGGTGTATCCCGGTTTATGCAAATTCCCGTTGATGATGAAGGAAACTATTGTATAATGTTTCTTGAGGATGTTATGATGATGCATGTTCAAGAGGTGTATCCCGGTTACGAAATAGATGCATGGTATAGTGTGAAAATGACTCGCGATGCCGATTTAGATTATGAAGAATATGAGTCTGAAGAATTAATTGATATTATTTCGAATATTGCGATAACCAGACAGTTGGGCTTACCCAATCGGTTTCAGTATGATTATTCTATGCCTCAAGCGATTTTGGATTATGTTGTAGATACCTTTGGTGTTGAAGCTGAGGATTTGGTAAAAGCAGGTACTCATCATAATTTTCGTGATTTTTTTGCTTTTCCGAATCCGAAATCTCCTGAATTAGAAAACGAACGGTTCAGACCTTTAATGCATCCGGTTTTGCAAACAACCCGCTCTTTGATTCGCTATATAGAAAAAAATGATGTGGCATTGCATTTCCCGTATCAATCATACTCATACTTTATTAAATTTTTGACCGAAGCGGCTTATGATGAGAGTGTTGTTGAGATTCAGTCGACTCAGTATCGTGTGGCAGATAATTCTGCTGTGGTAAAAGCCTTAATTCTTGCTGCACGAAACGGGAAAAAGGTAACTGTTTTTGTGGAATTAAAAGCTCGTTTTGATGAGGAGAATAATTTACGTTTTGCTCACGAGATGAAACATGCGGGTATACAAATTATATATAGTATGCCAAAATTAAAAGTTCATGCAAAAGTTGCGTTGGTAACACGATTAACGTCAAAAGGAAATGTGAAATCAACAGCTTTTTTGGGCACGGGTAATTTTAATGAAAAAACAGCGGAGTTATATTGTGATCATGGTTTTTTTACCGGAGAGAATGAGATAACAGAAGAATTAAAAGGCTTATTTAAAATTTTAGAACGCTCAATTTCGCATTATCCGTTTAAACACTTGTTGGTTCCTAATAATAATATGGTACAGCGTTTTGAAGAGTTTATACGCTTTGAGATTACCCAAGCAAAAGCTCAGGCAAAAGCACATATTATTTTGAAAATGAACGCACTCGAAGACCCATACATGATTGATTTATTGTATGAGGCAAGTTTGGCAGGAGTTACCGTAGATGTAATTGTACGAGGAGCATGTTGTTTGAAACCAAATCAGCCGTATAGTAAGAATATTAGACTCATTCGTATTGTTGATGTTTTTTTGGAGCACGCTCGGGTCTTTTATTTTTATGCACAAGGGGAAGAAAAACTTTACCTGAGTTCTGCAGACTGGATGCGGAGAAATTTATATCATCGAATAGAGTGTGGTTTCCCAATTTATAATACAGACATTAAAAAAGAAATTTTAGATATTTTATATATTCAGTTGGCAGACAATGTGAAAGCTAGTCATCTTACGGAAGAAACAAAAAATGTTCGCGTACCGCAAAAAGGGAAAGTTGTGCGATCACAAAAAGAAATATATGCTTATCTGCAACAAAAATATTCAGTCTAATTACTATTCTTATTGTATAATTTTAAAGAAAGTTATTGATTTTTCAATAATTTATTTATATTTGTATAATTGTATAAAAAATTAATACAGTGTCGTATGAAAAATATTTCTCTTATTCTTTTGTCTTTTGTAGTTGTTTTAATGAGTGTTGGGAAACTTTCAGCACAAGATGTCAACAATCCTCGTGGAATAGTACAAGTGTATGATGTTGAGTCAGAATCCGATTTACCGGAAAATAAATATGATCAATATTATTATGAAGATGATACTATTATTGTAAGTTTTCTTTTTTGGTCAAGTAAAGGTAAATTAATGCTACGCATAGAAAATAAATTATCTGTGCCAATATACATAAATTGGACACAATCGATGTTTATGGTTAAAGGTGAAAAAATACCTATGACCCCATATCTTGATAAATTAACCGATTCGCAATTAAAAGTTTATGAGCAATATAAAGCTATTGAGCCTACTTTAACAGATATGGAATATGAGTGGAAACGTCAGATGAATCAAGAAGAGTCAGGGGATAAGGATCAGATTATTTCGATAGAACCTAATAGTACGTATACCAAAGGGAATTATTATTTAATTGGTTCGCAGGGTATTGTAATGGACACTTCTGCATCATATAAAGTTTTCAAAGATAGAGGCAAACGAAGAGGTAATAAAAAAGCCTTTGTGTTTACCGAAGAATATTCAAAACAAAACTCACCGGTATCTTTTGGTGTTTCTATTGTGTATTCAACCGATGCAGAAACGAAGAAGAATGTTTCGAAAATAGAAGAGTCTTTTTATGTTACAGCAGTACACGAAATGGAAGCTCAGCATTTTAGAGGCAAAAAAGTCGGTCGTACACCCGAAGGTTTTTCTGTGTACAAATTCCCGGAACGAAGTAGTAAACGGTTTTTTGTAGAAATTGATCGAAGAAATTCTGTTAGTTTTAACAAACGAATGTAAAATTGTATATGTAACGTATTTATATATTAAAAGCCGATAGGTATCTGTCGGCTTTTTTTGTGAATACATGCGATGTTTTTTCTGAAAATTCATATATTTGTTACCTAATCAAAAAATAATAAAAATGGGTCTGAAAATTATAGTATTAGCTAAGCAGGTTCCTGATACACGAAATGTTGGTCAAGATGCGATGAAGTCTGACGGGACAGTTAACAGGGCAGCTTTACCTGCGATTTTTAATCCGGAAGATTTGCATGCTTTAGAACAAGCATTAGTAATAAAAGATGCACATCCGGGAACAACAGTTGAAATTGTTACCATGGGACCTCCCCGTGCTGCTGAAATTATTCGCGAGGCGATGTATAGAGGAGCAGATGGTGGGTATTTGTTGACCGATAGAGCATTTGCAGGTTCCGATACTCTCGCAACATCATATACCATTAGTTTGGCTATAAAAAAACTCATGCCATTTGACTTATTATTGTCAGGTCGTCAGGCAATTGATGGAGATACTGCTCAAGTTGGTCCGCAAGTTGCCGATAAAGTTGGAATTCCACAAATAACATATGCTGAAGAAATAGTATCTGTAACCCCAAAAGATATAACGGTAAAAAGAAGATTAGAACGAGGGTACGAAGTTGTAAAAGCAACTTTGCCAACACTTGTAACCGTTCATAGTTCTGCTGTTGAATGTCGTTCGAGAAATTCGAAATTAACCATGAAATATAAACATGCCAAAACCGTATCTGAATTGCAAGAAGCTGCAATGGATTATGAAGGCATGATGAAAACTCGTCCGTATCTTCAGATTACTGAATGGACTGCAGATGATCTCAATCCTGATTCACAATCTCTCGGTTTGCTCGGTTCTCCAACAAAAGTAAAAAATATCGAAAATGTCGTGTTCAAAGCAAAAGAAACAGTTGACTTAGATACCTCAGAAAAAGATATTGATTTTTTAATGCGGGAATTAATTGCAAATCATATTATAGGATAAGCAGTATAAATTTAAAATTGAATAATCGTGAATAATGTATTTGTATATATAGAATTAGAGGGAACAGAAATAGCTGATGTTAGTTTGGAATTATTAACAAAAGGAAAAAAACTGGCAACCCAATTAAATAAAAAGTTAGAAGCTATTTGTTTAGGTTCGAAACTTGATGGAATTGAAAAGGAATTGTATCCTTACGGTGTTGATGTCGTTCACATCGCAGATGACAGTCGTTTAACTCCATATACCACCTTGCCACATAACAGAATTGTATGTGACTTATTTGAAAAAGAAAAACCTGAGATTGCTCTTTTTGGTGCAACTTCTCTCGGAAGAGATTTGGCTCCCCGTGTATGTTCTACAACCGGAAGCGGTTTGACAGCCGATTGTACCAGTCTTGAAATAGGTGACCATACCGACCCCAAAACAAAAAAAGAGTACAAAGATTTGTTATATCAAATAAGACCTGCTTTTGGCGGAAATATTATTGCTACTATTATAAATCCTGACACGCGCCCCCAAATTGCGACGGTTCGTGAGGGGGTGATGAAAAAGGAAATTGCTGATGCAACGTATTCCGGAAAAGTTAAAAAAATTGATGCAAAATCAATTTTGAAAGAGGAGGATTTTGTAATTCAAGTTATAGAACGACAAATAGAGAAAAGTAAAGTCAATCTTAAAGGTGCTCCAATTGTCGTTGCCGGTGGATATGGTGTTGGTTCAAAAGATAATTTCAAATTATTATATGAGTTGGCACATGTGTTAGGTGGCGAAGTCGCAGGTTCTCGTGCTGCAGTAGATGCCGGTTATGTTGAACACGAACGGCAAGTTGGACAAACAGGCGTGACGGTTCGTCCGAAACTTTATATTGCATGTGGTATTTCGGGAGCTGTGCAACATACCGCAGGTATGGCTGAGTCTGCTATGGTAATAGCAATTAATAACGACCAAGATGCACCAATTAATGCTATTGCAGATTATACTATCACCGGAGATTTGAATGACATAATCCCGAAAATGATTAAGTATTATAAATTAAATACTAAGTAAGAACCTTCTAACAACGAAATAATTATGGCAAATTTTTATTCAGATAATAAATCTCTCGCATTTCATTTACGTCATCCTTTGATGAAAAAAATTGTTCAGCTTAAAGAAGATAATTTTGCTGATAATGAATCATTCGATTATGCTCCGCGTGATTTTGAAGATGCAATGGATAGTTATAATAAAGTACTTGAAATTGTTGGCGATTTGAGTGCAAACATCCTTGACCCTTTAGCTGAATCTGTTGATGAAGAAGGTCCAACAATTGTTGATAATGAAGTTGTGTATGCAAAAGGTACGCAGGTTGGTATGGCTGCTTTTCGTAAAGCAGAGCTTATGGGAATGACCTTGCCTCGTCAGTATGGCGGACTTAATTTTACTACCGTTCCTTATATTATGGCAGGTGAAATTGTTGCTCGTTCTGATGCTGCTTTTTGTAATCTTTTTGGCTTGCAAGATTGTGCTGAAACAATTCTTGAATTTGGCGATGACGATATGAAAGATAAATATTTGACTCGTATTTGTGCCGGAGAAACTGCTGCTATGGATTTAACAGAACCCGATGCCGGTTCTGACCTTCAGGCGGTTCAATTAAAAGCAACCTATGACCACGATAAAAAACAATGGTTTTTGAATGGGGTAAAACGGTTTATTACAAACGGTGATGCTGATGTAAACCTTGTGCTTGCCCGTTCAGAAGAAGGAACACATGATGCTCGTGGTTTATCATTATTTATTTATGATAGAAACGATAAAGCTCTTATTGTACGCCGTATTGAAAATAAATTGGGTATTAAAGGTTCTCCAACTTGTGAGTTAGTATTTAAAAATGCTCCTGCTGAATTGTGTGGTGTTCGAAAATTAGGGCTTATTAAATATGTAATGTTTTTGATGAACGGAGCTCGTCTTGGAATTGGTGCTCAGTCTCTTGGTTTGTGTGAAGGTGCATATCGTGAGGCACTTAAATATGCTCACGAACGTGAACAGTTTGGAAAACCAATTATTGAATTCCCTGCTGTGTATGAGCTTGTTACAAATATGAAAGTTCGTACCGATGCGGTGCGTGCATTATTGTACGAAACATCACGTTTCGTTGATATGTATAAAGCATATGATGTAATTTCGAAAAAACGAAATTTAACGCCTGAAGAACGAAAAGAGTCGAAACATTATAATCGGTTAGCTGATGTGTACACACCGCTTATTAAACTTATTTCAAGTGAATATGCAAACTCAATTACGTATGATTCTATTCAAGTTCATGGCGGATCAGGGTTTATGAAAGATTACCCGATTCAACGTATGTATCGTGATGCTCGTATTACTTCAATTTATGAAGGAACTTCACAATTACAGGTTGTTGCAGCTATTCGTGGTGTCGTAAATGGGGTGTTTTTAAATCAAATTCGTGAATATGAAAATACGAAAATATCTCCGAATTTTGATTATTTACGAGATTCTCTTCGTGAAATGACTGATGATTATGTGAAAGCTACAGATCTGGTAACTGTTGAGAAAAATAACGAATATATTGATTTTCATGCTCGTCGTTTAGTCGAAATGGCCGGGAATATTATTATGAGTTATTTGCTTATTCTCGATGCTGATCGTGATGCTGAATTTGAGTCTTCGGCTCAAATGTTTGTGAAATTAGCATATGCAGAAAATCAACAACGATTCAAATATATTGAACAATCTGAAGTGAAAGATTTAGGAGAATATAAAATATCATAATTTGCATATATTATTAACCTGAGTTCGACGTAATTTTTCGAGTTCGGATTAGCTCCGCTGAGCTCGTCCTTTGTCCTCGGTTGATATAAAAAGCTGTTTATCAAGGCAAATTATTGAATAATAGCGAGCTATTGTGAAATAATTTAACGCAGAAAAACTGTTTTTTACGCAAAGCATACTTTTT
>JAQICB010000003.1 GCA_027858745.1 Bacteroidales bacterium | reverse complement strand
ATAGAATTAAGGAATTTTGAGATACACAAGGAGTAATTGTCTGAAAATGTGTGAGCAAATATTCTTATTTGTTGATTAACAAATGCCACCGTCCTACGACCCCGGTCGCACAGTTAACTCCTATTCAGTATTATTGCGCTACTATCTCGGCCATTGGACCGCTGTTAATATTGCTATGCATGCAGAATATACATATCGTATAACCGGCAAAGCTGATAAGTTAAATGAAAATATGTTGCTATTCGGATTAGATTTTGCTTTTTAGCAGGTTAATTCTTATAAATAAACAGTGGAAATTCATTATAGCAAACGCCATAAGTCCTATTATGACAAAATTAATTTTAGTGCGCCATGGTGAATCAGTATGGAATAAAAAAAATGTGTTCACGGGCTGGGTTGAGTATTGATTATAAAGGTTAGCAATAATTAGAAACCCAAAAACAGAAAATAATGAAAGCATTAGTTTATTATGGCGATCATAATATCGCTTTAGAAGAAAGACCAAAACCAACAATCATAAAGCCAACAGATGTAATTGTAAAAGTATTAAAAACAACCATTTGCGGAACTGACTTAGGTATCTACAAAGGCAAAAACCCTGAAATTGAAAGTGGACGCATTCTTGGTCATGAAGGTGTAGGTATTATTGAAGAAGTTGGGGATAGTGTTTCTCAGTTTAAAAAGGGAGACAAAGCTTTGATTTCATGTATTACCTCTTGTGGTTCTTGTGAATATTGTAAAAAACAAATGTATGCACATTGTAAAGATGGAGGCTGGATTTTAGGCTATATGATAGACGGCGTACAAGCCGAATATGTGAGAATTCCTCATGCCGATAATAGCTTACATAGAATCCCTGAAAACATGGATGATGAAATAGCTGTTTTGTTAAGCGATATTCTGCCTACTGGTCATGAAATAGGCGTTCAATATGGAAATGTAAAACCCGGAGATGAAATTGCTATAGTTGGTGCTGGCCCTGTTGGTATGTCTGTACTTTTAACAGCTCAATTCTACTCTCCTTCTAAAATTATCATGATTGATTTAGATGATAACAGACTTAAATTAGCTAAAGAATTGGGTGCTACACATACCATTAATTCTGGAACTACAAATGTTGAAGAAGCCGTTAAAAAAATAGTTGGCGACGATGGTGTTGATGTTGTCATTGAAGCTGTTGGAATTCCTACAACTTGGAATATTTGCCAAAATATAATAAAACCAGGGGCTCACATTGCTAATGTAGGGGTACATGGCAAAAAGGTAGATTTTGAAATTCAAAAACTATGGATTAAAAATCTTACCATAACTACTGGACTTGTTAACACAAATACAACTCCAATGTTATTAAAAACGGTTTCTGCTAATAATATGGATTTAAAGAAAATGATTACACATCATTTCCCTCTTTCAGAACTTGAGCATGCTTATCAAGTTTTTTTAAATGGTGCTGAAGAAAAAGCAATGAAAATTATTATTAATAATGAATAATGCCTATTATTTAAAATATCAGAACAAATAGAAATATACTGACGGGGTGACTCAAAGTCACCCCGTCAGTATATACTTTCGCAAGTAGTCTAATAACTAAAAATTTAAAATATGAAAAGAACAGCAACAGCCAATTGGCAAGGAAATTTTAAAGAGGGCAAAGGAACATTAAGTACGCACAGTGGAATATTAGATAAAACCAATTACAGCTTCAAAACACGTTTTGAGGAAGGTGAAAAGGGGACTAATCCCGAAGAGTTATTGGCAACTGCACACGCAGGGTGTTTTACAATGTCAGTTGCATCTATTTTAGATAAAAAAGGGTTAAGCCCTGATAAATTGGATACAAAGGCGACCTTAACACTGGAAGGCTTATCCATTACTGCTATTCATTTATCAATAACCGGTTCTGTGAAAGATATGGATGCTGATGCTTTTGCCGCAGTTGTTAAGGAAGCTGAACAAAACTGTATCGTCTCCAAAGCATTAAAAGTGGCAATTACATCTGATAACAAGTTGCATTTATCAGTATAAAATACACGAAAAAATACAACTTGGTATTATGCCGATACGCTTGAATTGAAATATTGCAAAAATTTCATGAATGAAAGCAAATCGGTATGAATCTCAATTTGTAGCTTAAAAGATTAATAAAAAATTCATGGAAAAACAGATTGTAAAAATAAATTCGATTAAGCACATCACTCCTGATGTATTGCAAATTGTTACTGAGAAACCTCAGAAGTACAATTTTATTCCCGGGCAGGCCACCGAAGTATCCATAAACAAAAACGGTTGGAAGGATGAAAAAAGGCCTCTTACCTTCACTTCTCTGCCCACTGATGATTTTCTCGAATTTACTATCAAAACATATCCATCGCACAAAGGTGTAACGAACGAACTTTTGAAACTAAAAAAGGATGATGAGTTGATTTTGCACGATGTTTTTGGTGCTATCGCCTATAA
>JAQICB010000133.1 GCA_027858745.1 Bacteroidales bacterium | reverse complement strand
TCCAATGAAAAGTCCAATAAAAACGCTTCGTAAATATGCATTTGTTTGCATAAATGAACACAAACAAAAAACGCCAAATACTTAATATTCAGCGTTTTTCGTTAATTTTCATACCCTGTAAGTGGAGCTGCAGGGTTTCGAACCCTGGTCCGAACAAGCATTAAAAATGCTTTCTACATGTTTAGCCATGTTATTAATTGTCGAGGAAAAACAGAGAACAGGCACCCTATTTTCCCCTTAGTTTGGTATAATTTAATACATGTATCCAAACGCGACATGCACGAGTCTTTAATTTCTGCACCCCGGACTCAAACGACTAAAGACGTGCCGTTCGCGGGATGTCCTGCTTCCGAATCTTATTCGGAACTAAGCTTAATCTACTGTGATTCGATTAGGCAGCAAGAGCGTAATTATTTTCGCCAATTGTTGGTTCAAGATGTGTTTGTACGGGTCAAATCTTGATCGCCCGGCATGCTTACATTCCCAATCAACTTCTCGTCAAATCCATTCAGCCCCAAATTGGTGTTGCAAATGTAATATGTTTGTCGACTTTTGTCAATATAATTTTCAAATATTAATTTTTTTTTTATTTTTGTATATCCTAAATAAATATTTAAACTTAAGACTAATGAAAAAAATTTTACTCCTCTGTATGATTGCCATATCACTGGCAACATATTCTCAGGAATCAACAAGTCATATCAGGTTAAACCAAATTGGTTTTTTACCCTATGCAGAAAAACTGGCAGCAGTAGTTGACATCAGTGCTACTTCATTCGAAATTATTGACACACTGGACAATGTCGTTTTTACAAACTCGCTCTCTTCTTCTGCTTTATGGAGTTCTTCGGGCGAATCGGTACAAATTGCTGATTTCAGTATTTTCTCAACGCCGGGAACATACAAAATTCGTATTGACGGGTATGGCGAATCGGTACGTTTTGCGATAAGCGACACCGTTTTTTCAGAAATAAACAATGCAATTGTGAAGGCGTTTTATTTTAACCGTGCATCTACAGAACTACTACCGGAACATGCCGGGGCATATGCTCGAAATGCCGGACATCCGGATACTGCGGTGATAATTCTCCCTTCGGCAGCAGGACCAACACGTGTTGCCGGCGACACAATATCTGCCCCAAAAGGGTGGTACGATGCGGGAGATTATAATAAATATATCGTAAACTCGGGAATTACGGTTGGGACTCTTTTACAGGCATATGAAAGCTATTCTGAATATTATGACACGCTCACTTGGAATATTCCTGAAAGTGGAAATGATATTGCAGATTTATTAGATGAAATCAGATGGAATCTCGACTGGATGCTCACTATGCAAGACCCTGCCGATGGTGGTGTATACAACAAAACCACATCTGCTCAATTCTCGGGAATGATAATGCCGGATGAGGACAATGCAACACGGTATGTTGTGGCAAAAGGAACAGCTGCAAGTTTAGATTTTGCGGCTGTTATGGCTATGGCAGGTCGGGTATATGCTGATATTGATTCTGTTTTTGCAGATTCTTGTCTTCGTGCAGCAGAATATGCTTGGGAATGGGCAGAAAACAATCCGAATGTTTCCTATTCCAACCCCGGTGCACAAGATGGGTATCCTGCGGTTTCAACAGGTGGTTATGGCGATAATTATTTTAACGACGAAAAAATATGGGCAGCAAGCGAACTTCTCATTTCTACCGGAAAAGATTCGGTATACGCTTCGGACATTAACTTATATGCTCAATTTAACACTCCAAACTGGCGATCTCTCGCAACTCTCTGTCTTTTCTCACTCTACACACATCGAGAAACAATTGGCTTTGCAGTAGATACCGCACAAGTAAAAGAAATTATTCTCTCTAAAGCTACAGGATTACGAGATGCTCAACAATCACATCCATATCGGATAACAACATCGAATTTTGCCTGGGGAAGTAACAGTATTGTTGCAAACGAATCAATTATGCTGCTTCATGCATTTCGTATTTCGCACGAAAAATCTTTTCTTAATGCAGCATTTTCGTGCTACGACTATATTTTAGGTAGAAATGCAACCGAATACTGTTTTATTACGGAATTCGGAACCAAAGGATCTCGCAATGTTCATCACCGAGTATCTGAAGCTGATGCCCTTCCCGGATCGGTTCCCGGATTTTTAGCCGGTGGTCCTAACGGAAATGCGGGTAGTGAATGTGGTACCAGTTATTCCAATTATGACGCAAAAGCATACAAAGACGAAAATTGCAGTTACACCACGAACGAAATTGCAATAAACTGGCAAGCTCCCATGACATATCTTGCACATGCCATTCCTCTTGAATATAATACTTGGCTCCAATCTTTACCGGCAGATTTTGCTATTCCTTCAGTTTCGTCAATTGAACTCACACGGGTGCAAACAAATTCTTCGTTTTCGGTATTTTCTAATACCGAATGGCACTTGCTGAGCGATGATACATGGTATGAATTCTCTGAAGACACTATTATTGGCAGTGCATTTATCAACCTCATTGTTACCCAAGAAAACGAAACCGACTCGGTACGTTCCGGTGAATTTCATGTGGTAATTGATACCGATACAGTGAGTACAATTGCAGTGAATCAAATTGGTCGTATGAAAGAATTCAGAATTGAAGCCGAAGATTATATTTCAATGGACGGGGTACAAACCGAAGCTACAGAAGATGTAGAAGGCGAAGGCATAAATGTGGGCTATATTGACAATGGAGATTCAATGACATACACAATTGACATTACTCATGCCGGTTCGTACGCAATTGACTACCGAACAGCATCTGAAAGTTCTACCGATGGTGAATTACATATGCTTATTGAAGATTCTATATACTCCTTAGTTCACCCAAGACCTTCAGGTGACTGGCAAAATTGGGAAACAATTACCGATACTGCCTATTTCGAAGAAGGAATATATGAAATTACACTCTTTTCTCTATTTGGTGGTTTTAACCTTAACTATATGGATTTTGCATTTATAACGAGCGAAAATATTGCTCCTGAACACGAACCGACAATTATTCCTAATAGTATATATTATGCATCAAATTCTTCTGAAATACATATCGAAAATCCGGTAACAGACAATAGTCTTAGTATTTTCGGTTTACAAACGAACACTCAATACACTGTTGCTCTGTATACAATCACCGGTAACTTTGTGAGTTTTCACGAAATAAATTCCGCGTCACCATCGGTTCCGGTTACACAAGAAGCGGGAACATATATTTGCGAAATTATTGACGAAGAGAACAATCTGGAATCATTTATTTTCATAATTACACAATAAATTGTATTTTTAATACCTGTTGATATTTTTGTGTCAACAGGTATTTTTTTACCCACAAACATCATGTCATGAAAAAACATATAACTCTCATTTTTATTGTTTTAGTTAATCTTTCCGGATGTTCATTTGCTCAAAAGAACACGGAACACATCAGACTCAATCAAATTGGGTTTTTACCTGTTTCTCAAAAAATTGCTGCGGTAGTTGATGCAGACGCTTCTGAATTTCATCTCAAAAACAAAAAGGGAGAAATAGTTTTTCGCGGAGAACTCAGCACAGCACAAACATGGATTTCGTCAGGAGAATCAGTACAAATTGCCGATTTCTCATTACTAAGCACATTGGGAACTTACACATTAACAGTACCCGAATACGGAACATCTGTCCCTTTCGTGATACACGACACTGTTTTTTGCTCGGTGAGTAATGCTATCGCCAAAGCATTTTATTTTAACAGGTCGGGTATTGAATTACAAGCGGAATATGCCGAAAAACATGCCCGAAAAGCAGGTCACCCCGACAATGAAGTGATAATTTTACCTTCATCTGCAGGACCAAAACGAAAAGCAGGAGATATCATTTCCGCCTCAAAAGGCTGGTACGATGCGGGTGATTACAACAAATATATTGTCAATTCAAGTATCAGCGTTGGTGCTCTTTTATTAGCATACGAAAACTATACTAACTATTTCGACACGGCAACCTGGAATATTCCGGAAAGTACCAATTCAATTCCCGACATTTTGGACGAAATAAAATGGAACGTCGATTGGATGCTTACCATGCAAGACCCTGACGATGGGGGTGTATACAACAAAACAACAAGTGCACATTTTAGCCGTGTAGTGATGCCGCACGAAGACAAAGGAAAACGCTATGTAGTGGCAAAAAGCACTGCAGCAACATTAGATTTTGCGGCAACCATGGCATTAAGTTACAGAATATACAAACCGTTCCACCCCGAATTTGCAGACAGCTGTTTGCAGGCGGCCACTAAAGCATGGAAATGGGCAGAACAGCATCCCGATATTGAATTTTTGAATCCGGAAGCCGAACAAGGTTTTCCTTCTATTCGAACAGGTCGATACGGAGACAGACATTTCGAAGATGAAAAAATTTGGGCAGCTTCCGAATTATTAATTGCAACAAAAGACGAGCAAACATATGCACCTCACATCAATCTTTCCTATAATTTTTCAATTCCCGAATGGTCTCAAGTTGCCACAATGAGTTTATATTCATTATATAACCACCGCTCACAAATTGCTCACGCAATTGACACGCAAAAAGTTTGTCAAAATATTCTGAATATCGCACAAAAGCTCCAAAAATATCAAACATATGAAAATCCCTATAAAGTTGCTGCAGTCGATTTTGCATGGGGAAGCACCGGCGTTATGGCTAATCAAGGAATAGCTTTTTTGTATGCACTTCATATCACACAAGACTACTCCTACTTTAATGCTGCTCTGTCCTGCTTTGATTATATTCTCGGCCGGAATGCGACAGGATATTCATTTGTAACAGGATATGGAGAAAAAAGCAGCCAAAATATTCATCACCGTATTTCTGAAGCAGACAGATATGAAGGTTCTATTCCCGGATTTGTTGCCGGTGGTCCCTTTGGCGGAGAAAAACGAGATTGCTACGGGAAATATTCTTCATATCCTGCAAAAGCATATTACGATGGCATGTGCAGCTATTCGACTAACGAAATTGCCATTAACTGGCAAGCACCACTTACCTACTTAGCTCATGGACTTATTGCCGAATATAAAAATATGAATCGTAACAAGTCCTCAACATATGCTCGGTGCATTGAACCGACAATTCGTTTCAACCAATCGGAAACGCAGGCAAACACGAGTATTATTTCAAATTCGGACTGGGAAATTTTTCACGAAGAATCATGGTTTTTTATTACACCTGACGAGAGTACCGGAAATAGCAAGGTCGGCATTGAAATAACAGAACACAATACCGGAGACAGTATTCGAACCGGATACGGCTACCTCTCTGTTGATAATAAAATTGTACAAACAATAACAATCCAACAAAAGGGAAAATTACGAAACTTCCGAATAGAAGCAGAAGAGGCTATTGTGATGAAAGACGTTCAAACCGAAAAAACAGATGACAAAGACGGCGGCATGAACGTTGGTTGGATAAATAACGACGATTATATGACATATGAGATAACCATTCCCCGCACGGGAAGTTATCAATTAACCTACCGGGTAGCGAGCTACGACAATTCAGGAAGTTTGATTCTTATGGATACCGACTCAGTTTATTCTCATATTGAAACATACCCTACCGGCGACTGGCAATCATGGGTCGACATTACCGACACCGCCTATTTTCGCGAAGGCACTCACACTCTCAAGTTATATGTAATTCAAGGAGGATTTAATCTTAATTATATAGATTTCTCGTTCATCTCGCCACAAAACACAAACACATCAAATATCGGCATTGAACGTTTTAAAGATATGATACAAGACTAATTTAACATGAGTAAAAAAAGGGATAAAATTTACACTTAAATTTGAAACACAACATTCAGCACCTACTTTTTCTCAAACCATGAAAAATGGACTTTTCCATACTTTCGTGTATGCGAAAAATAAGGATGATTCGAAAAAGAAGTTTGAGCCGAGTGTTCAATAATAATTACTGTTTCATTAGAAACAGCTTTACTTGAAAATAGTAAATCAGGAAGAGAATCAATCCACGGAAGTTCATATGGAGGATCGGCAAAAATCACATCAAAAGATTCCGTACACCTTTTTAAATACAGGCGAACATCCTGACAGACAACCTGAAGTGATAAAATCTCTAAACGTTCTTTCTGACTTTTTATAAACTGAGCATGTTTCGGGTGTTTTTCCACAGACACCACCCGCTCGCAACCACGAGAAGCACATTCATACGAAATACTTCCAATGCCGGCAAACAAATCTAAGACCCGAATATCTTCAAAATCGAATTCGTTGTGTAAAATATTAAACAAACTTTCCTTAGCTTTATCAGTAGTTGGTCTTAATTTGAAATGCTGTGGTGCCTGAATAATTCTACCTTTATAAACACCGCTTACTATTCGCATAAATTTATGGTAAATAATTGATAAAAAAGAGGATACGGTATATTATTAAATGGAGAAACAGACATCATTTTGGTATGTAAAGGCAATGCTTGAACGAGAGAAACATGCTTAATAAACATGCAGGTAGCATCAAAATATGAAGATGTTTTACTTATTTTCCCGGAAAGAATAACCGGTGTCTTCATTTGATTTAATTTCAATTGTTCAAATACATTCATCACATAATAGACATAATCATTAATATTTGTGAATGAATAAGTATTATACATAATAATCTGTCCCCGATTCAAAATAACAATATCAAAAAAGGAACTTTCAAGAGAAATAAAAACTGAATAAGAATCCTCTAATTTATTATGCAAAATTGACGATTCTAATAAGGGTGCAGAGTGAGGAAAATTAACAAAATCACCAAATCGTTCAGAACAATAGTCAACAAGCTTTTTTGAAACAGCATAAACTAAAACGCTATCAGCATTAATTAATGGATACGAAAAAACAACTTCGTCGTCAGGTAAAGAATGATTAAATTCCAATATTGTTCTCAAATCATCTTGGTTACACAAAGATGCAGGAACTATTGTAATTCTTTCTGTTGTAAACAAGCACGAAACATGTTTATATGAATAAGAAAAAGCTTCGTGTTCTAAAAAAGAACGACACGCAATCAAATAATCACCGTGTGACAAAGACTCATCAAAGGGCTGAAAACACGAAGCATACAAAACTTCATCATCACGGTCGATTATAATAAAAGAAAATCCATCTCGTCGAAACGAAACGGATAAATCAAATAATTTTGAATGATTAAATGTGAAATTAGTATGAAAAAAAGATATTTCTTGCATAGAATATATTATTCCCAATTACCTTCGGTAGCTGCTTGCTCGAGACTTCCTACTCTGATACCGGGATAATTAGTTCGTTTTTCGTAGCTATCGCGTGCATTTTCAATCAACTGCAAATCCATACCTTGGAGAAGCACTGAAAAATCAACACCTATTTGAAATGTTTGTAATGTCACACCACCGGCAACTAAAGAACTTGCAGCAATACTAAAAACACTATCAGATTCAGGAACGAATTTCACCTTATCTACATTAAATTTTTTGGTAATAACCCCGTCACGAATTAATTTTTCGATAACCGGTATTTTCACTTTTTCAACATAGGCAAGCCCTTCAGCAACAGCAGCTGAATCTTCCAAGTCACCAATTTTACGATCAAATACCAAAGAGTCTATCTTTGCAAACATAATTAACTTGTCCCAACTACCACAATACTTGCCATGTTTTTTCTCATAGGCAAATTGCAATTCCCGTGCGTTGATTAATTTTTTCTTAACCAATTCAATTTTTCGATCTTTTTCTCTTTCAAAATCAATATTAGTTTTCACACTGCTGTAAACCAAATAGGTTAAAAATGCTATACAAACTAATAAAACCAATTCAATGCCGAGTTTTGTTCCTTTTGTCATAGTAATCTTTTTTTTTGTGTACTTTTGTATCAAGCACAAATATACTATTTTATTTTTTTATTCATTTTTTTACATACTTTTTTTTATCGAATGTTATCAGATTTTATTAAAAATAAATTTTTAGAGCACTTTTCACATACTCCAACGCAGGATCAAGAATTGATTTTCGCCCAACTTTCGGAATTCATCAATTCACCTTCAGAAGTTTTTATTTTGAAAGGCTATGCAGGAACCGGAAAAACAAGTTTACTTTCGAGCCTCACACACACATTAGAAGAAATGAAAATTCCGGTTGTTCTCATGGCACCAACAGGAAGAGCCGCAAAAGTGTTGTCACAATACACTCAAAAACCGGCATACACAATTCACAAAACCATATATAAACAAGTAAGTCAAGGCGATTCACAGCGTTTTAATTTATTTTTCAACACACTCTCTCGTGCAATTTTCATTATAGACGAGGCTTCTATGTTAGCAAACTCGTCGGGTGAGCGTTCAATTTTCGGAAGCGGAAATTTAATAGACGATCTATTTAGTTACATTTTTGGAACACCAAAAGATTGTAAAATCATATTGGTCGGCGACGATGCCCAATTACCTCCAGTCGGATTATCGGAAAGTCCGGCTCTGCAACAAGAATTTATTGAACAATCATATTTACGCACAACAGTTCTTCACTCATTAGAAAATGTAGTCAGACAAAACAAACATTCAATGATATTAGAAACAGCGACTCGTATTCGCTCGTTGTTGCAAGAAAACACACTCACCTACCCTCAGATCTATCCTGCAGAAGATGTTGAACGAATTACCGGTGACATATTAATCGAAAAAATTGAATCTTCATACGACGCTGTCGGAACAGAACATACAATTATAATTACCCGCTCAAACAAATATGCTAATATTTACAACAAAGGCATACGCTCAATGGTTTTGTGGCGAGATTCTCGCATTTCTGTTGGAGATTATGTCATGATTGTGAAAAACAATTATTTTTGGACAGAAACGCTCAAAACAATTGATTTTATAGCCAATGGCGATATTGCAGAAATTGTATCAATACAAAACTATGAAGAACTCTATAATTTTTCGTTTGCCACAGTTACATTACGATTCCCCGACTACAACAACGAAGAAATTGATGCTAAGGTTCTTTTAGACACATTAGATTCTGAATCACCAGCTCTCCCATTCGAAGACAACAAACGTTTTTTTGAAACAGTTCAAGAAGATTATGTTGACATAAAAAACAAACGAACTCGGTACCAGGAAATGAAAAAAAATCCATATTTTAATGCCTTACAAATAAAGTTTGCATATGCTGTTACCTGCCACAAAGCTCAGGGCGGACAATGGAAACATGTATATGTTGACCACGGATATATGCCGGAAGATTCTCTTTCTCATGATTTTCTTCGATGGTTATACACGGCATGTACGCGTGCAACAGAGAAATTATTTTTAGTTAATTTTAAAAAAGAATTTTTTGAACAGGAATAACATATGGGAAGTCTCGAATCAAAAATCGCTTCGGCAACCACAATGCTCCATTACGGAGAATATGAACAATGGAATCGGTCGAGTAAAAAATTACCTTCACTCAAACATATTTGCACCGACATACCCGTTAGTTTGAATGCAGAGTTTGGTTATACGCTCTTAATAAAAGGGCTCAAAGGGAAAACTATTTCTTTTACCATTCAGCATCCGCCCTTTAAGGATGAACACGGGGAAATAAGTCCCGATTTTACCGGAGAAGTTTGTATTAATTCAAATGCATTTACCTTTTATCTTGGAGATTGCATTTGGGAACCGATTGAAGACAAAATCGGTCTGTGGCGACTGATAACTCACATAGAAAATATATGCCTTGCCGACAAAACACTCAATATATATCAAGAAACCCAAGATGAAGATTATGATTTAGATTGGTGATTTTTTATTCCACTACCGAATTACACACATAATCGGGTACTATTCCGAGTGAGGAAATCATTAAATTATAGGTTTCGGGCGAGGTATTACCGGTAAGCACTAAACAAGTATCGACACCAAAGTGATTGCCGCCGAGAATGTCTGTTGCCAAAGAATCGCCAACCATAAGAATATCATTTTTGGTTATTGAAGCATCTGAAATTTTATAATTAAACGCATAATTAAATATTTGTGTGTCGGGTTTACCAAAACGAATAAATTTCTTACGAGCAGCACGTTCTATCATATTGGCAATTGACCCGATTGCCAAAGAAACATCATTTTTTGCTACCGGATATGTTTTGTCGGTGTTCGCAAGAATTACCGGCATAGTTTTTTTACGCAGAATATTGAGCGTTTTGTTCAAATCCAATTCCCAACTGAAGCCCTCTTCATCAAGAAACACAAGAGCCGAAATAGAATCATAGTCAGCTACATCCCGCACCGGCAGTAACTTTACATTTTTTTTCTGTAAATAATAAGCAGAATCCTCAGTACCTAAATAGGCAATAGTTCCTTCGTGTACTTTATAATGAATATATTCACGAACAAGCATGCCCGATGAAATTATTTTTTCTTCAGTTATTTCTGTAATTCCGGCATCATGATAACTTTTTACTAATTTTTGTGGACTGCGCGAGGCATCATTTGTTAATACAAAAAAATCAATATCAGACTCTTTCAAAAAAGATATCATATCTTTAATTCCGGGCAATACTCCCTTAGAATTTTTCAAGACACCAAATGCATCAAAAAATATCACTTTATATTGTATTGCTATTTTCTTAAATTCAGATAATTCCATTTTTGTTATAATTCAGTTATAAATTTCGAAAATACTATTTTGTTTCCGGCATATTCATTATACATACGCTCGGGATGAAATTGCAACCCCACAACAAATGAGTGTTCGGGATACACCACCGCTTCTACTAAACCATCTTCAGAATATGCCATTGGCAGTAAACCGGAAGCTAAGGTTCGAATGCCTTGATGATGATAACTTGTAACATGAATTGTATCGGCGGTATACCAATCATGAAGACGTGTTTCTTTTTCTATATGAACAAGATGCCGATGCTCATCATAATTATTATAATTAATATGCAAAACCGCACCATTATTATTTTTGTGCACATCATACATCAAGGTTCCCCCAAAAATAACATTTAAAATATGTAATCCGCGACAAATACCTAATATAGGTTTGTTGTGTTCCAAAGCATGTTTACAGCAGGCAAACTCTATTGTGTCTTTCACCTCGTCAAACTCCTCAATATCATACTTCGAAAAAGACTGTTCTCCATATAATTCAGGATTCACATCGCCACCCTCAACCATTAACAAACCGTCATATTCATGTAAATAGTCGTGAACATGTTCCACACTATATTGAGAAATAGGAACAATTATTGGTTGCACACCGGCACGAGCGAGTATATCCAAATACATTTCGGAAACCCACTGAATAGGTTTATTTTTCCGCATTTCACGACGAGCAACAATTAATACTTTTTTAGCCATATACTTCTTTTGATATTGATTGCAAAGCAGCGACAAGCACTGCATCTTTTTGTTTTCCCTGAGACGACACTCGTATATGAAAAGAATCGAGACCTATTTTATTCGAACAATCACGAACATACACCTGATATTCCTCCAACAATTTCCGTTGAAGTTCAGAAGCGGTCAGACCACATTCTATTTTTATCATCACGAAATTACTTCCTGTTTTGTACACATAAAATCCGGAGATGTGGCGTACAGATTTAAATAAAAATTGTACATCCTCAATTACTCGCTTACGCATTTCGTGATACACATCATTTGTTTTCACCAACAAAGATAAAAAATATTCTGCCAGAGTATTAATATTCCAAAGCGGCACCAGATTTTTCATACGAGCAATCACATCCGTACGAGACGAACAGCAGTACCCCAAACGCAATCCCGGAACGCCGCAATGTTTACTCATCGAACGAATTATTATAACATTTGGCATGTCATCAATATAAGGTATGAGACTTGGAATATCATCATGAGCAAAATCTATAAAAGATTCGTCAACAATAATATGCTCCAAATGACTCATTTTTGAAATAAATGCCAATATTTTATCCCGCTCAATTAACTGCCCTGTGGGGTTTCCCGGGTTAATAATTAAAGCCGAACGAATAGCATGCTGGGTAATCCATTCAGCATACTCATCTAAATCCAATGCATACTTTTTCTCGGGAGGTAGTTGAAATAAGGTTACCGAATTATGAAACCGCAATGTGTCGGTATATTCACTAAAGGTAGGAATTGGAATAGCCAATTCATGTACAAATTCGGACTGAATAATTGTAATTAACTCAGTAGCACCATTTCCGATAATGAGTTGTTCAGGTTTAATATTCAATAAAGAAGCAAGTTGTGAAACAGTATTAATCGGATTACTTGAAGGATACATTTTAATTAACAAAGGCATCATTTTTTGCATTTTCTCCATAATTTCATCCGTAGGAAAATATGGATTTGCAATAAAACAAAAATCTATAATCTCAGATGCCATATCTTCACCAACAATATCAATTAAAGAAGGCGAATGAGACGTCTGATTAAATAAATGCCAATTATACGTTAATTTCTGCTTCACATGAACTATTTGAAAAATTCAAAATTACAAAAAAACCCTCAAAATACATTGAGGGTTTTTCTATTAACCTGAGTTCGATATAATTTTTTAGGTTATCAAATAATAAACACTGATAAAAAAAATTATTTTTCCGAATCTTTTACCGTTTTTACGATAATAGAACCTATTTTATAAGGATCACCGTTAGAAGAAGGTCTTCTATCTTCCAATCTACCTTTCCATCCATCATCAACAGTTCCTACAGGAACTCGAATAGATGCCCCACGGTCAGAAACTCCCCATGAAAAATCATGAATTGAAGCCGTTTCGTGTTTTCCGGTAAGACGTAATTCGTTACCAGCTCCATACACATCCATATGTGCTTTTATATTTTTACCGAACTCATTGCAAATATCTTCAAATATTTGTTTGTCACCAACAGTTCTCATTTTTTCATTTGAGAAGTTAGCATGCATACCCGAACCATTCCAATCAACCTCACTACCAAGTGGTTTTGGATGCCATTCTACATACATACCATATGTTTCAGCGGTTCGTTCTAATAAATAACGAGCAACCCAAATTTCGTCAGCAGCAAGACGTGCATTTTTTGCGAAAATTTGGAATTCCCACTGTCCGGCTGCAACCTCTGCATTTATACCTTCAATATTTAAACCTGCTTCTAAACACAAATCAAAATGCTCTTCAACAATCTCACGTCCGAAAATATTTTTTGCACCAACACCACAATAATATGGTCCTTGAGGTGCGGGGTAACCATTTAGAGGAAATCCAAGTGGTAAATTTGTCTCCATACTCATTAAGAAATACTCTTGCTCATATCCAAACCAAAATTCATCATCTTGTTCATCAATAGTAGCACGAGCATTTGTTGGATGAGGAGTCCCGTCGGCGTTCATAACCTCAGTCATAACTAAATACGCATTTGCACGTCCCGGATCCGGGCAAATAAAAACCGGTTTCAATAAACAATCTGAAGAACCACCTTCAGCTTGTTGAGTTGAAGAACCGTCGAATGACCACATAGGACAATCCTTTAATTGTCCGCTAAAGTTATCGGCTATACGAGTTTTACTTCTTAAACCTTGGGTTGGTGCAGAACCATCCAACCAAATGTACTCTAATTTTGATTTCATATCTATTACTATTAAAAATTAATATTTTATCACTTTACCTTCATTTTTACTACTTAATATCATCTACACAATAAAAAATTTAAAAAACTGCTCGTGTTTTTATTACATATGCAAATATATTTTATATTTCTTAAACAAAAATCAGTAATTTTACGTAATTTACGCATCAAAAACTTAAATATAGAAACAAAAATATATATTTATATTACAAATTGAAAGAAAAATGCATTTTTTTTATTGCAAAATGAAACATCTCATTGTTTTTTATAAAGAAAATCATGAAATTGGGGTATATAAAAAACATGAATTCAATATATCTTTCAATTGAGTTCAAACCGCTTATGAATAGTTCGATTCTTCTATAATATTGTATCTTTCAACCTGAGTTCGATATAATTTTTTAGATTCAGAACGCTTATAAATAGTGCGGTTCAATCAAAAATAATGAAATAATAACGGGTTATTTTAAATTATTTTTTGAGCTGAAGATTGCTGTTTATAAGCGGAAAAAATATGCTTTGCATAAAAAATAGTTTTTCTGCGTTAAATTATTTCACAACAGCTCGCTATTATTCAATAATTTACCTTGATAAACAGCTTTTTATATCAACCGAGGACAAAGGACGAACTCAGTGGAGCTAATCTGAACTCGAAAAATTACGTCGAACTCAGGTTTTTAAATAATTTCCAGGAAGAAGATGCCTATTGATAAGTGGAAATATATAGCTTTGTATAAAATCTAAAATACAATTACTTCGAACATACCTTGCTTTATGAAAAAAACAACACTTATAGGCACCATGTCCGGTACATCACTTGACGGTCTCGACATATGTGCCGTTACATTTCAAGACACCCACTACTCAATAGTACAGACAAAAACCATAGAATACCCAAAGGCACTACAAAAAAAATTAGCACTGGCACACACGCTTTCAGGTAAAGACTTAGCACAACTATCTGTAGACTATGGAATATTTTGCGGAAAAGAAATACACACATTTGGCAAAACCTATTCAATACACGCAGAATACGCCATTTCGCACGGACACACCGTTTTTCACACACCCAAAACAGGAGTAAGCCTTCAAATCGGCTCAGGATCACACATATCTAAACACAGCAAATTGAATGTAATATACAACTTACGAAATATGGATATTGCACATGGAGGACAAGGAGCACCACTTGTTCCCATAGGAGATGAATACTTATTCCCCGAATATGATTATTGTTTAAATATCGGTGGGTTTGCAAATGTGTCAACACGAGATAAAGACAAACGGATTGCGTGGGATATATGTGGTGCAAATATTATACTTAATCATTACAGTCAAAAAGCTCACAAACAATACGATAAAAATGGTGAATTAGGCTCCCGGGGAACTATACAAACAAATCTATTAAATAAACTGAATTCACTTCCCTATTTTTCGAAATCGTACCCAAAATCACTCGGAAGAGAATGGATAGAAGAATCGATTCTTCCAATAATTAACCAATACAACTATAGCCTTGCCGACATTCTTCGCACCATATATGAACATATAGCAATACAAATTGGAGACACACTCTCGAAATCCGCAAGCAAAACATTGTGCACCGGCGGTGGCTGTCACAATGCATTTTTAATAGATTTAATTCAAAAATACAGTTCCTCTAATCTTATTATTCCCACACCAGAACTTATTAATTTTAAAGAAGCATTAATTTTTGCATATCTGGGATATTTGAGAATCAACAACTTACCCAACTGCTTAGCATCTGTCACGGGAGCATCTCAAGACACATGCGGAGGAGAACTGATTATCAGCACAATAAGATAAATGTGTGTGATATATTAAAAAAAAAATACTAATAGCATTGTAAAAATGACAGTCAAACACTATTTTTGTAGAATAAAGATATTTATTATAATAATATGAGTCTAACTATTGAAGAAAAATTGCAAGATTTAGAAGATAAAATTCGTCTTTTACAATCGAGTTTTTCTGTATTATTGGCTCAGAATAAACAACTAAAAACAGATAAAAAACAGTTACAATATGAAATAGAAACTAAAAATAACGTATTACAAGAATTAGAAAAAAAATATAAAAATTTAGAGTTAGCAAAAGCGGTGTCATCTGACAATTCCGAAGCAAATATAAACGCACGGGAAAATATTGAAGAAATTATACGAGAAATTGACACGTGTATAACATTATTAAATACATGAATGAAAAACATTCCATACAACTAAAAATTCTTGGAAGACCCTACCCAATAAAAGTTGGAGAAGATGAGGAGGAGCAGTTACGCGATGCGGTCAACCGAATTAATGATTTGCTGTCAAAATATAAAGAACAATATGGAAACAAAGACAATCAGGATTTAATAGCAATGGCATGTTTGCAGTTTACGGGAAAACTAATAACTCTCGAAAAACAACTCAACAATAATAATGTGGAAGAACAAATTGACGATATACGCGAAAATATAGATGAATTTTTTAATATTACTAAATGATAATATTAATCAAAGCTTTGCTCGTATCGGTTTCTTAAATGCTGTGAAAACTCAACGTTTACACAATAACTGAGATAGCTTCGACTGTGTAAGCCAGGCCTCATCCCACGGGATTTCGCAAGAAACGGAGGAAGGTTGAAACAGTTTGCTCTCAAACCCTTTCTATTAGGGGTTTTCTATAGGTTTAAGAATCGGTGCGGGCTTTTTTTATACTAAATTTTAAACAAACACTTTATTATGGAACCAATTACAATAATAATTACAGTATCAGCAGGATTAATTGCGGGAGCACTGATTACATTTGGTATTCAAAAAATAATACTAAAAAACAAAGTAGCTGCCATTATTTCCGAGGCTGAAAAAGAAGCTGAAGTCATTAAAAAAGACAAAATGCTTCAGGCAAAAGAAAAATTCCTGCAATTGAAAAGTGATCATGAAAAAACAATAGCAGATAGAAATCAAAAAATTTCGCATGCAGAAAATCGCATTAAACAAAAAGAAAGTGCGGTACAACAAAAACAAGAAGAACTCAACCGAATAAAAAACGATTTGCAAAAACAAAAAGATATTGTTGAGCATCAAATTTCGGTTAATGAGAAAAAAGCTACCGATTTAGAAAAAACACATAAATTACAAATCGAACAATTGGAAACAATTTCGAGTTTGTCTGCCAACGAAGCAAAAGAGCAGCTTATTGAATCTCTTAAAGCAGAAGCACGCACCGAAGCAATGTCGCTTATCAATGAGATAATGGAAGAAGCCAAAATGACGGCAAACAAAGAAGCTAAGAAAATTGTTGTGCAAACCATTCAACGTGCAGCTTCTGAACATGTAGTAGAAAATTCTGTATCAATTTTCCATATTGAAAGCGACGAAATTAAAGGTCGTATTATTGGTAGAGAAGGGAGAAATATTCGTGCTCTTGAGGCAGCAACAGGAATTGAAATTGTAGTCGATGATACTCCCGAAGCTATTATCCTATCAGGATTTGACCCAATTCGTCGTGAAGTTGCTCGTTTAGCCCTTCACCAGTTAGTAACTGACGGTAGAATTCACCCCGCTCGAATTGAAGAGGTGGTTGAAAAAACACGAAAACAAGTAGAAGATGAAATTCTTGAAACCGGAAAACGTACAGCAATAGACCTTGGAATACACGGACTTCATCCTGATATGATTCGACACGTTGGTAAAATGAAATATCGCTCTTCATACGGACAAAATCTATTACAACACTCAAAAGAAACAGCTCGTTTAAGTGGCATTATGGCTACCGAACTCGGACTTAACGCTAAATTGGCAAAACGTGCCGGACTTCTTCATGATATTGGAAAAGTGCTTGAGGATGACGGCGAAATGCCACATGCATTAGCCGGAATGAAGTATGCTGAAAAATATAAAGAAAAACCGGAAATATGTAATGCTATTGGAGCCCATCACGAAGAAATTGAAATGGAATCTCTCCTTTCTCCTATTATTCAAATATGTGATGCCATTTCAGGTGCTCGTCCGGGTGCTCGTCGCGAGGTTGTTGAATCTTACATCAAACGATTAAAAGATCTTGAATCGATTGCTTTATCTTACCCCGGTGTCTTAAAAACATATGCTATTCAAGCTGGTCGAGAATTACGAGTAATAGTTGGTGCCGAAAAAGTAAATGACACCGACACCGAATCTCTTTCTACGGATATTGCTAAAAAAATCCAGGATGAAATGACCTATCCGGGACAAATTAAAATAACAGTAATTCGAGAAACTCGTGCAGTGAATTATGCAAAATAAGTAAAACAATGATTTCTCAAAAAAACGTTTTAGTAACAGGTGGTGCCGGTTTTATCGGCTCCAACCTTATACAATCTCTTCTTAAAGCTGGTAATAAGGTTATCTGTTTGGACAATTTTTCGACAGGACACCAACACAATATTTCTGAGTTTTCTTCGAACTCACAATTTTCTCTCATAGAAGGTGACATTCGAGATTTTTCGACCTGTACGAAAGCCTGTGAAAATATTGATATCATTTTTCATCATGCTGCATTAGGCTCTGTTCCTCGCTCCATTGCAGATCCAATATCAACAACTCAAGTTAATATTGAGGGATTTGTAAATATATTAACCGCAGCAAAAGATGCTCAGGTTCAAAAAGTTATTTATGCAAGCAGCTCTTCGACTTACGGAGACGCAGATTATTCCCCAAAAATTGAAGCAAAAAAAGGGAACTTACTTTCTCCTTACGCCGTGAGCAAACAAACGAACGACCTTTTTGCACAAGTTTTTTCTCGCACATACGGGATTCAAACAATCGGATTATGCTATTTTAACGTGTTTGGACCGAAACAAGACCCCAATGGAGCTTATGCGGCTGTTATTCCTAAATTTATAAACATATTACTCCAACATAATCGACCCACAATTTACGGTGACGGCTTACAATCACGAGATTTTACCTATATAGACAATGTTGTACATGCCAATTTATTAGCAGCATCTTCGTCTGTATCAAATCCCCATGAACATATAAATATAGCTTGTGGCGAATCAATAACATTACACGATTTAACCGATCATATTATTCAAACCTTGGGAACCTACGATTCTAAAATATCTTCAATTAAACCAATCTTTGGTGAACCCCGTTTAGGAGACATCCCCCACTCGTTAGCCTCAATCGAAAAGGCTCAAAAATTATTACACTATACCCCCTTATGTACCGTTCGCGAAGGAATAGAAAAAACCATTTCGTGGTTTATTACAAATAAACAATAGTCTTATATTGTATACGCCTTTATTCGTAAGGATTCTCATAAATATATGTCGAAATAAAACAATAGTATATTGATTATATACATATTTAATTGTATTTTTGAATTAAAACACACAAATTATGAACACGCATATTTTAGAGCTTTCGGGTTACATAAAAAAACAAGAAGAATTTTCTTCTTTAGACATTCATAAAATTAAAGGCACAATGGTCTTACAAACGGTAAAACCATTCAATGGATACTACGCCAACGAACCGGAAGAATATATTCCACAAACCGTTTTGTTAATTACAAAAAAAGATTACTCACAAGAAACAATTGTGCGACTTGCAAAAAATATTTCATTATATCTTGATATAACAATTGATGCAGTAAAATCTGAAGTAGTTATTTATAATGAATTGCACCATGCGGTTCGTTTATACGACGTAAAAAACTATTCTGAAATAGAACGTATACAAAGAGCTTTTTCTTCTGAAGGAATTGAATTCAAAAATTCAGATAGTAAATATAATGACAATTACATAGTTACAATACACAAAACTTTTTTAGTACAAGAAATTGAAAAAGGTGTTTTCATGAATCAAAGTAAATCTAAAATGTTTTATTTTGAAATACCAAAAAATCTGAGTTTTTCACATTTTTTAAGTTTAGACGAAAAAGTTCGAAATAACTGGGATGGTAAAATGTATAGTGCGGCACCGGGAATTTTCTTCAGAAAAACCGGGGTACAAGATGTTATCCGTATATTCAGCAATCATATTTCAAACGACATGATTCAAGGAGTTTCAACATTATTTAAACGATTTATATAGAAGTCAACATGGATCCGTCAGGACACAAATGGTTGTTTTCTCTCATAACCAACATGCACCAAACTTTGGCTGCACGGTTATTTATTGTAAAAAAACTCATTCATAAATATGATTCGATTGACGATTTTTTTCATTTTTATATTCACTCATCCGGCTTGTTCTATGGATACGCCACCCATCATTTATTATCGAATTTCAAATCGGAAAAAACATGGAGTCATGCAGACCACTATAAAGTTTCAATGACCGAAGGCCTGTTTGCTGCCTATTTTTTTGCACACAAAGAGAAGATTATAAAAAAAGAAAACATTCCTGGACTCATTCAAGAAGCTCAAGAAAAAATATATGAATTTTACGTTCTCTACACAATAGAAGAAGGGTATTTCAAAAAAAGAAAATCATTTTTACTATTCCACACACATAATAAACATAACATATTCGAAAAACTCGAAAAAATAATTGATTATCGCATCAACAATTTTTCAATGCTTACAAAAGGTTTTTGGAAAGGTTCACAATTCAATATTTTCTCGTATATAGACATATTATACTTCATACACTGGTTACAGGGTGACTATTTATACGACAAACGCAGTGAGATAAAAAAAAGTATTCTCAAAACAATGATTGCAACATCGAACACCAATCCGGAACAACTTGAACGTCAAATCATTCATTATTATATTACATCCGGTAATCTTCCGAAAAACATTGCTGCTGAATTACAAAAAGATATTGCACATCATATTACCCTTGAAGATATATGTAATCAATCGAACCATCCGCATATTATTAAGCGTCTTATGATAGAACATGCCATTATTGTTTTACTGAGCAATCAAACAGAAGAAGACTCAAAAAACAACTATTTACAGAAACTATCTGAACTGTGCCATATTTCAGAAGATGAATTACAATACAGCAATCTTTTAATAGAGAATTTCATTAGCCACAACAAAGAACATATTTTATACATTCGGCATAAATTTAAATTGAACTATATTACTCGGAATTTTACGTCTCGTTTTTATACATTCTTCATAAAAAACAAATCAAAAATTATTACTGAACTCTCTCAAAACAAAGAATTGCTAGAATTACTCTGGAAAGCAAAAAACGAGAAGTTATCTGATGAAGAACGAGAAAAAGTTAAATCACAAATAATAGACATTCTCAAAACAATTCCTTCTCTTACTATATTTATGATTCCGGGCGGATCGGTTATTTTACCTCTTTTATTAAAAATAATACCCGAAGAAATATTAATTCCAAGTTCTTTTCGAAATAAATAAATCTCTGCAAATCGCACTATTAAAGAGATTATAACAAAACACATTACACCTCTAATCAGACTATTAATCTGAGTTCGATATAATTTTTAGGTTCAGAACGCTTATAAACAGCTTTTTATATCAACTGAGGACAAAGGACGAGCTCAGCGGAGCTAATCTGAACTCGAAAAATTACGTCAAACTCAGGTTATTAAAAAAAATCTGTTTTTTTTGCATCTACTGTAACTATTATTGTATCTTTACATAACGTTTTTGGAGCAAAAAACCAATTTACAGAAAATGAGAGACTTACGATTTGTTGCTTTACTAGTAATTATAAGTGTGTTGTGTCTAAGAGGGTATGCACTGAGAAACGCAACAACGTCATACACTTCGACTGATGAGTTAATTGGTAATTGGAGCGATGATGATATATGGGTCGGCGGAAGCGCCCCATCAAATACACCTTCTAATAACACAGTCATAACTATTACTGGTTCAATTACCATAAACGCTTCATTAAATTTAAATAACAACAATACTTTACTAATTGAATCAGAAGACACTTTGGTTGTTAACGGAGATGTAAACGTTGACAACAATTCATTCATAGGTGTTGATGACAATGCTGTACTGATTGTTTTAGGTAGCTTTTCCTCTTCAAATAATCTTGATATTGCTGCAACCGGAAAAGTAATTGTTTTTGAAAATTTTGAAGTAGCTAAAGGCACAACAATAAATATTCCGTCAAGCAATAATTTATATATTTTTGGCACAGCAACAATTCCGTCAAGCACAACATTCCCTAACTCAAATGACATCGGTACTCAAGAATCATTTATAAGTGGTGAGTCCGAATTAACTGAATGGCTTGATGACAATTATAATACTGAGTTACCCATACAATTAGTCTCATTTACCGTCTTCACCACACCACGTGGAATAGAATTTTCATGGATTACCGAATCAGAAGACAATAATGATTTTTTTACGCTAGAGTTTTCACAAAACGGCATTGATTTTTTTCCAATTGCTACAATTCCCGGAGCTGGGAACACCTCAACCAAACATGCATATACCTACTTTGACGACTCAAAAAAACATACCGGGCTTGTTTATTTTAGACTCAAACAAACAGACTATAACGGAAAGCATTCATATTCAGAAATATTAAGCATTTCCATACCCAATTACAATACTGATGTATTTATCTATCCAAACCCGGTTTCAGATTATTTTTACATTCACGACAACAATAACACGATAATACAAGTTAGATTTTTCAATTCGCTTTTTGAAGAAATACAGATAGAGCACGACAATAGCATTTATGTCGTGTATGGTTTAGAAAAAGGAACATACTTTGTGCAAATACAAACAGAAACAATCAGGTTTGTGACAAAATTTATAAAAAAATAATCTGATGAATAAAGCATCATTTTTCTGCTTTTTTCATATTTATCTAAAATATAGCAACTTATATTAACAAATTATCGTAAATTATATATAAAGGGTAAAAAGAGGGCTATGAAAAAATTATTTATATACCGTTTTGCGTTTTTGCATAAATGCTTGTCGTTTTTGGTGTTTTTTTTGTTTGTTGCATTGAGTAGTTTTGCGGCAGCAACTGGAACTGGAACAGCTGGTGATTTTTCAATATATTATTATTCTGATAATTCCACAGCTGGTCCTACGTTTACAGTAAATGGAGATGGCTCAATTACTTGTGAGTTTTCTTCAAATACATATCAACATGATGCAAAATTTTGGTGTTATTATACCCCTGATCAGACAATATACAATAGTTATGATGTTCCTGGTGGTTTGTTTGCGTCTTCTTCAGTTTCGTCTATAAATACAAATTTAGGTTCTTATGGCTGGGCAAATAGAGATGCTTTGCTAGTTACTTTATATGCAAGCACATCATATACAGTTACTTTTAAGTATGATGGTGGCGTAGTATATGTTTGTGATGGTAGTTCTTGCGGTGCCCCTCCCCCCACAATCAACACCTCCGAATCAACCCTCTCCGGCTTTTCATACTGCGAAAGTTCAGGTCCTTCGAGCAATCAAACATACACTGTTGAAGGCAATAACCTTACCGATGATATTATCATAACGCCTCCAACGAATTATCAAATTTCTGATGATAATTCCACATGGATTAGTAATCCTTCAACAATTACGCTTGATGGTTCTAGTGGCACGGTTGCATCAACAACTATATACGTCAGACTCAAATCAGGCTTATCTTCCGGTGATTATAATTCTGAAGATATAACACATACAAGTACCGATGCAACACAGCAAGACCTAACATGTAGCGGTACCATCACGAGCCCAACAATTACGATTTCAGATGCAAGCTTCTCAGGCTTCTCATATTGTGAAGGTTACGGACCGTCTTCAAATCAATCATATACTGTTTCTGGGTCATGCTTGTCCGAGAATATTACCATAACACCTCCAACAAATTATGAGATTTCTGATGATAATTCTACGTGGGTACAAAATCCATCAACTATTACACTCTCACAATCCGGAGGAGACGTTTCTGAAACAACCATATACGTACGACTTAA
>JAQICB010000126.1 GCA_027858745.1 Bacteroidales bacterium | reverse complement strand
AAAAAACACCGATTTTTTACTTGCAGGCGAGGGGATTGGTCCTTCAAAATTGGCAAAAGCAGAAAAATTATCTGTTCCTATTATAAGCGAGGAGGAGTTTTATGAGATGATAGGGTAGGAAAAAGTATGCTTTGCATAAAAAACAGTTTTTCTGCATTTAATTATTTCACAATAGCTCGCTATTATTCAACAAATCACCTTGATAAACAGCTTTTTATATCTACCGAGAACAAAGGACGAGCTCAGCGGAGCTAATCTGAACTCGAAAAATTACGTCGAACTCAGGTTAATACAAACTATTATTTTTGTCTTATGTTTTTTTATGTATGCTTTATGCTAATTTGTGTCAATCTGAGGTGAAAAAACCGCCAGTACAGGTACATGAGATTTCTCATTACCATTTGAAATGACGGTCATTGTTGTATCTCTGAAACCTAGGCGAAGCGATT
This sequence comes from Bacteroidales bacterium, assembly GCA_027858745.1. GTDB lineage: Bacteria > Bacteroidota > Bacteroidia > Bacteroidales > UBA1715 > JAQICB01. Next base: position 22,629 of record JAQICB010000126.1, on the reverse strand, counting down.
TGTCGCCAGCAAGGAAGATTATACAGATTGTTAGGAAGTACCCTCTCTCTAAATCTTACTTTTTGGATAGCCTCTTACCCATAACTCATTTATATAGTATCCACCAATTCCTGTAATTTTTTAGTATTAACAGTTCGTTCGTAGAGAGCCTTTGAGTTGTTTTTGTATGCAACTAAATGTTCGGTAAAACTTTTCTTTTGATCAGGATTTTTATATAAAATTCCCATTGGTAATTTTTCCTTTTCAAATGCTTTGCCGAGGGCTTGTTCAAACGAAGTGTTATCGTAGTCGTCAGACACATAGTAGGTGTTTTCTTTAAACCATTTGTATGTGTTTATTTTGTTGAATGACACGCATGGCGGGAAAATATCGATAAGAGCATAGCCTTTATATTTTACCGCTTCGGAAATAATCTCTTGCATTTCTTTTGTGTCTCCCGAAAACACACGAGCAATAAACCCGGCTCCATAAGAAAGTGCTACCGCAAGTGGATTTGCCGGTTCAAGCGATACCCCGTTTATTTGTAATGGTGTAACCATCCCCCGTTGTGAGGTTGGTGATGCTTGTCCTTTAGTCAATCCATAAATCATGTTATTATGCACCAGATGTACAATATCTACATTTCTTCGAATGGTGTGAAGAAAGTGATTTCCTCCTTCGCCGTACATATCGCCATCGCCACCTTCGGCAATTACTAACAATTCAGGATTTGATGCTTTTATTGCCGTTGCAACAGGTAATGCTCGTCCGTGCAGACCGTTAAAATAGTTAGCGTGTACATATTGGGGAAGTTTTGCTGCTTGCCCGATACCAGAACTGAACACTACATTTTGTTGTGGAATATCAATTTCTGCCAATGTTTTTTTTACGGTATTGAGTATCCCAAAATTACCGCATCCCGGGCACCATGCATTGTCTACTTTAAATGGTAATTCATATGTTGATTGTGTTGTCATAGCTCTTTATTTTTTTGAAATACGTGATAATTCAGAATCAATAACCGATGTTATATGTTCGATAGAAAAAGGAAATCCATTATATTGTAGTATATTTTCGTGAATTTTTATCCCCAGTTCCATTTGAATCAATTTTGCAAATTGTCCGCTTGCATTATTTTCTATTACAACTATTCGTTTTGCTTGTTCTGTTAGTTTTTTTGTGATGTTCGGCAGTGGGAATACCTGCGAGAAATGTGCATAGGCAAGTCCTTTTATCTTTTTGTTCTCTAATGCTTCTGCAATAACTCCGTACGTAGAGCCCCAACTGATAATAAGGGTGGAGAAATTTGAGTCGCCAATAATTGTTGGTTCAATAACATGTTGGGTAATGAGTTTATTTTTTTTGAGTCGTTTCTCCATCATTGCAGTACGCACATCAGCATCCTCGGTTATACGTCCGGTTTCGTCGTGCTCGTCACTGTCGACACACACAAATCCGTTTCCATGTCCGGGAACACCACGTGGACTTATACCATTTTCGGTAATTTTGTATGTTTCAAATTTTTTAGTTGTTTTTGTAATATGCTTTTTGTACGATGTATCGGAAAAATCCGGTTTCTCGGTGAGACTGTATGAATCGAGTAAAAATTGGTCTGATAATATAATGACCGGCACGCCATATGTCGCTGCCAAATCAAATGCTTTTTGGCTAATGTGTATGCATTCGTCAAGACTACCGGGTGCTAACACAATTTTTGGAAATTCGCCGTGACCTGCAAAAACAGCAAGCATTAAATCACCTTGTTCGGTTCGGGTAGGCAAGCCTGTTGCCGGACCGGGACGCATGCCAATATGTGTTACCGAAGGCACTTCTGTCATTCCCGACAAGCTTATGCCTTCTTCCATGAGAGCAAATCCGCCGCCACTTGTTGTTGTCATTGCTCGGCCGCCTGCGTACCAAGAGCCCAAAACCATGTTGATGGCCGCTATTTCGTCTTCTGCTTGTTCGACTACTATACCGAATGTTTCTGCCTGATGTGCCAGAAATTCCAACACACCGGTTCCCGGCGACATTGGGTATGCTGCCATAAAATTACACCCTCCTGCTATAGCACCCAGACCTATTGCCTGTGTTCCGTTGAGAATTATCTTGTCGGGAGTTGATTTGGTGCGTGGTAAATCAATTTTAATAACCGCATCTTTGCCTATTTCATAGCCTTTTTTTAACGCCTCAATGTTTTGTGTAATTATTTTTTCTTCTTTTTCTTTGAATGTCTTTTGTAACTGTTTTTTGCCAATTTTTTGTTGTAAACCAAGCATTCCTAATACATATCCCAAAATAACCGTGTTGGTAAGAACCGGATTGCCTGCTTCGTTTGCAATATCCTTAAATGGAACATATGTTGTAGAAAAAGATGTAGCAATAGATTCGGGTATGTTTTTTTCTTCACCAATTATTCGGGAATCTTTGTGGAGACGGTGTTGTACCCGTTCAGTCCCGTTTTTGCCGAGTACTATGAGTACATCTATCGATTCTTTAAACGACTGAATAACCGGTGAACCAATGCGTATTTCGGTGGTGTTATTTCCTCCCCGTACCCTCGACATTACTTCGCTTGTAGAGAAAAAGTGTAATTTTTCTTCTTGGAGTGAATGAATAAAAAGTTTTTCAACTGTTTTTATTCCTTGTCCGGCTTCTCCGGATAAAACTATGGTTATATCTTTTTTCATAATAATTAGTTTCGAAATGTATATTTTTCGGTTAACGTATAATTCCGATATATTTCTTATAATCTGAGTTCGACGTAATTTTTCGAACTTAGGTTTATAGTACAATGTACAAAAAAATTATAACAGTTCAATAGATTTTGTGAGGGGAGGTGATAATCTCATAAAAAAAAATGCAATTTAACAGGAAATGCAATTAAATTTAAAATATTTGAATTCAGCACCTTACGGTCTTGTGTGAAAATAATTTCAGCTCGTATTCCTGTGATTAGAGAATAATGTGTAATTTTATTGAATGTTCTTGAATAAGAATAAACAGAAGCACATACATTTATTAATACGATAACCTTTAATACTGTACGAAAATGAATACCATACTTAGAATTTGTAAACAATGCACAAAACGAGAAATGGATTTTAATCAGGGAATAGTGTGTAGTTTAACACATGAAAAATCAGATTTTGAAGATGATTGCCCTAATTTTGTGCAAGATGATACGGTTCCCAGAATTCAAGAGCTTGATTTGAAATCAAACGCTCAACGAGCAAAAATTGCAATCGCATTGATTTCAACGGTGCTTGGGCTGGAGTTTATTTCACTCATATCAAGTGGTATGCAGTATGATTTACTTCAAACTATTTCTCAGGGAGGACAAATAACAAATGCAGTTGCCGAAGCAAATGACTCACGAGAACAAATAATTGCAATACTTTATCTGGCAACATACATTATTTCGGGAATAACGTTTATTCGGTGGTTTCGAAGAGCATATTATAATTTGCATCAAAAGATTTCACATTTATCAAATACTGAGGGTTGGGCTGCCGGTTCTTGGTTTGTGCCAATTTTGAGTTTGTATATGCCCTATCAAATAATGAAAGAATTATATGTGGAAACCAAAAAATATCTTACTGCACAAAATGATACTATTGATATAAACCTGACACCAAAATTTCTCGGATTGTGGTGGACTTTGTGGATTGCTAATAGCATTTTCGGACAAATTATTTATCATTTTTCAAAAAGTGCAGATTCGCTGTCTGAATTAATAACTTTTACCACATTGGGTATAGTAAGCAGTGTTATTGGTATTGTATTGGCAATTATTACTATTCGCATAATTAAAGACTATGCAGATGTGGAAGAATTGTTGCATGCTAAGAAATTGGAAATACCGGTTGCGGAGTAATGTGTAAAATATGGATTATAGTTATATGCTGCTGCCGAACGAATCGCTTCATGTGTCTGTGAGAGCAACAATAAAACCTCATTAAAAAAGGGCTGCCAATACTGTTAGCAACCCTTTTTTTATTGAAAATATGAACTAAAATTAATCGTGAGTCTGTCCATAAAGTGTGAGTGTTTGTTCTATAAACCTGAACTCGAAAAATTACGTCGAACTCAGGTTATAAAGTTCACGGCGTGTGAAAAATATAAACCACAGTATACAAATGTATTCGAGGATTTATATTTTGAATACCAACGCAGAACCGACGACAAATTTAGAGACGAACACTAATCTAAGGCATATCGTGACCTGTTTTTTGCTTCAAGATTCGAAGGAATACCGGTAAGGGATTCATCAACGACTCTGGCACATTCCCGACCTTCGTGAATTGCCCACACAACGAGTGATTGTCCGCGACGCATATCGCCCGCAGAAAACACACCTTTAATGTTTGTGTTGTATTTGTTATAATCGGCATCCACGTTTCCTCGGCTGTCGTAGTGCATTCCTAAATCGTCGAGCAAACCTTCGTGTTGGGGGTGAACAAAGCCCATAGCAAGAAAGGCGTAATTACACGGAATTTCTCGTTCGGTATTTGGTACTTCCTTGAAATTTGGACGTTCACCTTTTTTCGGTTTTCCCCATTCAATGTCTACAATTTTGAGGGCTTGTAAATTGCCATTTTTGTCAGCAATAAATTCTTTCGTTAGAATAGACCATAGTCGCTCGCATCCTTCTTGATGAGATGATGAGGTGCGTAAAACATTTGGCCATTCTGGCCATGGATTATTAATGCCACGTTCTTCTTTGGGTTTTGGTAACAGTTCTATTTGCGTAATAGATTTTGCTTCATGACGGTTTGATGTTCCTACACAGTCAGAACCCGTATCGCCACCACCAATAACCACAACATGGGCGTCTTTTACGTTAATTGCTTCATCGCGGAGCGCCGTAGATTTTTGTACTCTTTTGCTATTGTCTTTTAAGAATTCCATTGCAAAATACACCCCTTTGTGTTCTCGCCCGGGAACCGGGAGGTCACGGGGGATAGTTGAACCGCCGCATAATACTATTGCATCAAACACTTCTTTCAGTTCTTTTGCAGAAATATCAACACCCACGTTCGTGTTTGGTTTAAACAAAATACCTTCTTCTTCCATTATAGCAATTCGTCGGTCTATAACAGATTTGTCTAATTTATAATCAGGAATACCGTATCGTAGAAGTCCACCAATCTTATCGTCTCGTTCAAAAACAGTTACCGAATGCCCGGCTTTGTTAATTTGTGCCGCAGTAGCTAAGCCGGAAGGTCCTGACCCCACAACGGCTACTTTTTTATTTGTTCTGAAAGACGGAGGCGACGCTTTTACCCAACCGTGTTTGTAGGCATGTTCAATAATTTGTTTTTCAATCAATTCAATTGTTACAGCTGGTTTGTTTATTCCCAATACACATGAAGACTCACATGGTGCCGGACAAATTCTGCCGGTAAATTCCGGTAAATTATTCGTTGAATTTAAAATTTCGTATGCTTGTAACCAGTTTTGTCGGTACACCGCATCGTTAAATTCAGGAATAATATTGCCAAGCGGACAGCCACTGTGACAGAACGGAATACCACATTCCATACATCGTGCAGATTGAATCTCGGTTTTTCGAGTGCTGAAGTCTAAATAAAACTCAGCATAATCTTTAACTCTTTCCTCCGGAGTTTTTTCTTCCGGTAGTTCTCTGTTATATTCTAAAAATCCTGTTGGTTTTCCCATAGCAGTAATGTTTAATCGTTTTTATTATTCTGCAGTAGCAGCTTCCATTTTTTTACGTTCTTCAATAACGCGTTTAAAGTCACGAGGATATACTTTTACAAAAGCTTCTAAAGCATCATCCCAGTTTTCTAATATATCACGAGCAAGTGTGCTGCCGGTGTATTCCAGATGATTTGATATGAGTTTATTAAGCAGAGTGACATCCTCAAATGGTACTTTTTCCAAGTCTACTGATGCTTTGTTGCAGCAATTATCAAATTTATTTTCCGGATCGTAAATGTAAGCTATACCGCCACTCATACCGGCAGCAAAGTTTATCCCAAATTTACCTAGTACTACCACCGTTCCACCGGTCATATATTCACAGCCGTGATTTCCGATACCTTCAACTACCGTTTGTACACCGGAGTTTCGTATGCAAAACCGTTCACCGGCCATACCACGAATGTATGCTTCACCACTTGTTGCTCCGTAAAAGGCAACATTGCCAATAAGAACATTTTCTTCAGGTACAAATGTGGATTTATCGTCGGGTTTAATAATTAACTTGCTGCCCGATAATCCTTTTCCGAAATAATCATTTGCATCACCGTTAATTTTAAAAGTTAAACCTTTTTGACCGAAAGCTGCAAATGATTGTCCTGCCGAACCCGTAAAGGTATATGTGATTGTGTCCTCAGGAAGTCCTTCACCAGCATATTTTTTTGATATTTCATGAGACAACATGGTTCCTACAGCTCTGTCTGTATTTCGGATAGTGAAGTCTTTTGTGACTTTTGTTCCTTTTTCAAGTGCAGGGAGAGCCTGTTTTATTAACTCTCTATCGAGAATTGTGTCTATTGCATGTTTTTGTTTTTGTGTTTGATGCAAATCAAATCCCGGTTCGGATGGCACTTGATAAATAATGCGACTTAAATCAACATTCTGAATTTTCCAATACGAAATATCTTCTCGTTGTCGTAATAAATCGGAATGTCCAACCATTTCATCTATGGATTTGAATCCATTTTTTGCCATTATTTCACGCAATTCTTCGGTCATGAATTTTATTAAATTTACCACATGTTCAGGTTTGCCCTTAAACACTTTTCGTAAATCTTTATTTTGCGTTGCTATCCCAACCGGACAGGTGTTAAGATGACATTTTCTCATCATAATACATCCTTCGGCTACAAGAGCAGCGGTTGCAACACCCCATTCTTCAGCACCCAATAAAGTTGCAATTGCTAAGTCTCGTCCCGATTTCATTTGTCCATCGGCCTGAACAATTATACGGTTACGAAGCTTGTTGATTACTAATGTTTGATGTGCTTCTGCAAGTCCCATTTCCCAAGGAGAACCAGTATGGTGAATTGAAGATATTGGTGAAGCTCCGGTACCACCATCGTGACCCGAAATAAGCACCTTGTCTGCAAATGCTTTTGCAACACCGGCTGCAATAGTTCCAACGCCTGCTTTAGAAACTAATTTAACGTTAATTTGAGCTTCCGGATTTGCATTTTTAAGGTCAAAAATTAATTGTGCCAAATCTTCAATTGAATAAATATCATGATGAGGTGGTGGAGAAATAAGACCTACTCCCGGAGTTGAATGACGAACTCGTCCAATCCAATCATCTACTTTATGTCCCGGTAATTGTCCGCCTTCACCGGGTTTTGCACCCTGAGCCATTTTTATTTGAATCTCGTTACAGTTTGAGAGATAATGAGATGTTACGCCAAAACGACCCGATGCTACTTGTTTAATTGCAGAACGTTCCCAATCGCCATTTTCTTTTTGTACAAAACGAATTTCATCTTCGCCTCCTTCACCTGAGTTCGATTTTCCTCCGAGTCTGTTCATTGCAATAGCAAGGGTCGAGTGTGCTTCGTGAGAAATTGAGCCAAACGACATGGCCCCCGTTGCAAATCGATGATATATGTTTTCTGCAGGTTCTACTTCGCTAATAGGAATTGGATGTCGATTTCCTTTAAATTCTAATAATCCTCGCAGCGTAAATTGTTGATCTGCTTGATCGTTTATTAATTTTGCATATTGTTTATACAAGTTATAATCATTTGTGCGAACTGATTGTTGCAAAAGAGAAATAGTTTGTGGATTCAACAAGTGTTTTTCGCCTCGTTGTTTCCATTGATGAAGTCCACCTTCTTCGAGTCGTTGATTTACTATTGGTTTTTCGGGATATGCAGCAAAATGTTTTGCGAGCGTTTCCTTAGCAATGTCCTCAAAATCTAATCCTCCAATTTTTGAAATTGTTCCTTTAAAACAAAGGTCAATAACTTTTTCTCCTAAACCGTAGCATTCAAATATTTGTGCTCCACGGTACGATTGAAGTGTGGAAATCCCCATTTTAGAGAATATTTTGAGAAGTCCGGCACCAATTGCCGTAATATATGCTTTATTTGCTTCTTCAATTGCTGTTTCTTTCTTGATGTATCGTCCTTTATCTAAGGATGTAATTGTTTCAAAAGCCAGATATGGGTTTACGGCGTTTGCTCCGTACCCGATGAGAGTTGCAAAATGGTGTGTTTCGGAAACATCTCCGGCTTCCACAATTATTCCGGCACGTACGCGAAGACCATTTTGCACTAAATGGTTATGTAATGCACCAACTGCAAGTAAAGTTGGAATTGCCGCACGTTCATTTGATGTGTTTCGATCCGAAATAATTAAAATGTTCGATGTTTTGTCTATAATAGAACTGTCTGCATCGGCACACATTCGTTTAATTGAATCTTCAAGACTATTTGGTTCATTAATCGCTTTAAATGTTGCATCAAGTTGCGTAACCCGAAAATCAGGATGTTCAATATTGCGTAATGCATCAATTTGTTCGTTTGTAAGCACTGGTTGGTCAAATGATATTTGTTTTGCGTGCAATGAAGAGATTGAAAGCATATTAAATGATCGACTTACCGATGTTTGTAGCGACATAATAATTTTTTCACGAATAGGATCAATAGGAGGGTTCGACACCTGAGCAAATTGTTGTTTAAAATAATTTGAAATATGTCGTGCTTGTTTCGATAAAATAGCCAAAGGGCTATCATTTCCCATTGAGCCAATAGGGTCGGCACTCTTGTTAACCATTTCACTTATTACCGATTTTATGGTTTCTTGCGTGAACCCATATGCAATTTGTCGTTGTGTAAGTGTTTCCGTATCTTCAGAGTATGTTGGTTTTTCGGGTGCCTGAATATCGTTTATGTGAATTTTATTTTGTGAAACCCATGTTCGGTATGGATATTCGGAACAAATGCGATTTTTAATTTCTTCATCACTAATAATGCGTCCTTCGTGAAGGTCGGCTATAAACATTTTTCCTGGTTGTAAACGGCCTTTTTGAACAACTTTGCTCTGATCTATTTCTATTACCCCTGTTTCAGATGCCATTATCAGAGTTCCATCGTCAAGAAGTGAATAGCGAGATGGACGAAGACCATTTCTATCGAGTGTAGCACCAATAATATGTCCATCAGTAAAACTTACCGAAGCCGGACCGTCCCATGGTTCAACAATGCTAGCATGATATTCGTAAAATGCCTTTTTAGGATCGGTCATGTCTGCATCATTTTGCCATGCTTCAGGAATCAGCATCATCATTACGTGAGGCAATTCCCGACCACTTAAAACCAACATTTCTATCATATTGTCTAAGTTTGCCGAATCAGAGTTTTCATGATCGCAAATTGGTCGTAATTTTTCTATTTCTTTTTTGGAAAATAGAGACGATTCAAATAAGGTTTCGTTCGATAAAACTCTGTTTACGTTACCTCGAATCGTGTTTATTTCACCATTATGAGCAATATAGCGAAATGGTTGAGCCAATTTCCATTTTGGAAATGTGTTCGTCGAAAAACGAGAATGTATCATTGCCAAGCCCGAAATCATTTTCGGATTGCTAAGGTCAGGGAAAAATGTACGAACTTGATATGTCGTAAGTTGACCTTTGTAAACTATTGTTTTGTATGATAATGTTGCTATATGGAAATCTTCTGCATGTTTCGGAAATGTTTTTTTGAACATGTTGAAGGACCAGTTTCGCAGAACAAATAGTTTTCGTTCGAGTTCTTCGCCACTTATTGATGAATCATTTGCTACAATAAAAGCTTGCTCAATTTTCGGCTCGGTTGAAAGAGCTGTTTTGCCAATGCCGTTTCGATTTATCGGTACATTTCGGTAACCCAAAAGTTCCAAACCTAAAAATTCGAGACAATCATTAAAAATTTTTCTGCTTGCTTCACGAATTTTCACATCGCTTGGAAAATATATCATGCCAACACCATATTTTCCAAAGTTTGGAAGTGTTATGCCAATTTTCTCACATTCTTCAGAAAAGAAATCGTGAGGGATTTGTATTAATACACCGGCACCATCACCGGTAGTTTCTTCATATCCTACTGCACCTCTATGCTCCATGTTTTCGAGCATTTTTAGAGCATCATCAATAATCTTGTGTGACTTTTTCCCTTTTAAGTTTGCGATGAAACCTATTCCACATGCATCATGTTCGTAACTCGGGTCATACAAAGATTTTTTTTGAAATTCTTCCATACGTTTAAGTTATTGTTTTGATTAAAAAATCAAATATTAATTTTAATTCATTAGCAAAAGTATTCTTTTTGCTTTCATATTTAAAGCATTTTTGCTAAAAATTAATATTAATAATTACATATTTTTTTGTGATATGAAGCATGTGTGTGTGAGATTTTGCTGATAATCAGTGCTTTTTAAGCATAGATGGTGTATTTTTATACCATCATAACAAAAATTAATATAAACATATGATTCGGTATCAATATCTTTTAGTTTGTGTAATAGTTGTTTTGAATACAATAACTTCTATTCACGCATCAGAACCTGAGTATGTTCTTACTGTTGGGGTATATAATAATTCTCCCAAAGTGACCCAAACACAGAACCATATTCCTCAGGGCATTTTTATTGATGTTCTTGAATACATAGATGAACACACATATCTTACATTCAAATATGTTGAAGGAAACTGGAGCGAGTTGTATACAAAATTGCAGAATAATGAGATTGACATATTACCCGATATGGCTTATTCGGACTATCGTGATTCATTATTTGTGTTTTCAAAAATACCCGTACTCGAGTCGTGGCTTGAGATTTTTTCTTTGCATAATCAACGTTTTTATTCGGTTGCAGATTTGCATACCAAACGTATAGGTGTTCTGAGGCAATCTGTTCAAGAATCATATTTTTCGAAGGAGGTATCAGCATTGTTCGGTATTTCTTATGAGCTCAAAGTGTATAATTCATATCCCGAACTTGTGAATAATCTCAAACATAACAATGTTGATGCGATTGTTATGAGTCGGTTTTTTCATTTTTCAGATTTGTGTGATACTTCGATTTATTCGAATGCTATTATTCTTCGTCCATCACAATTATTTTTTGCATTTTCAACAGGTATCTCTCCCTCTGTTGTGTCTCTTTTTGATGCCGAACTTTCACATATGCTCAATGATGGTGATTCTGCATATTATGATTCGCTCCATGAGTGGCTCAATAATGATAATGAATCAGTAATATCTCACTATATTATATGGCTTGTTTTATTTATTTTAGCTTTGTTGTGTGTAACCATTATTTTTATTTTCTTTTTACGAAAACAGGTGGCAAAAAAAACACGGGAGGTAATTAAAGCGAAAGAACGAGCAGAAGAAAGTGACCGTCTGAAAACAGCCTTTCTTTCAAATATGAGTCACGAAATTCGTACGCCCATGAATGGTATTTTGAATTTTATTGAATTATTACAAGAAACTGATTTAAGCGGGGAAGAGACCCAATCATATATTCAAATAATAGATCAAAGCGGGCAACGGCTGCTACATACAATCAATGATATTATTGAAATGTCTAAAATTGAGTCGCAGGATATTTCAATACATCCTTCTTCTTTTTCCGTAATTGAAATGATTTGCTATGTATTCGACTATTATAATTTTCAGCTTAGTAAAAAAGGTATTTCGTTCGAATTAGATATTGCTCTTACAGAATATGAAGCAGGAATAGTTTCTGATAAAACAAAAATTCAGGAAATTCTTAACAAATTGGTAGAAAATGCCTTGAAGTTTACTCATAAAGGAAAAATTGTTGTGGGATGTTATATTGAGCAGGGGCACATTGTTTTATATGTGCGAGATTCGGGAATTGGAATTGCTGAGCACAAACAATCAATTATTTTTGATAGATTTGTGCAAGTGTATGATGATCAAACCCATTTGTATGAAGGTTCCGGTTTGGGACTCAGCATTGTAAGATCATACGTAAACATGTTAGATGGTACTGTTTGGCTTGAGTCCGAATTGCATAAAGGCAGTGCTTTTTTTGTATCGCTACCGTATGTGAAATCTCGAAAAAATGGAAGAAAATTAATGAGAACAAACTTGGAGACGGCAATACCTTCAAATAAGACAATACTCATTGTTGATAATAATGAAAAGGGGTGTTTGTATTTGTCTAATATTTTTAAAAAAGAGCGTATTTCATATATGTGTGTGGGTAATGGCACAGATGCGGTTGAGATTATTCAAAAAAATCCGCATATAGCTTTGGTAATTATAGATATGAATAGTTTCGATGAATTTCCAGAGGGTGATACTGTTTTAGAAATACGAACTTGGAACCCTATTTTGCCGATTATTATTCAAACTACCCATTTGTTTTCAGAAAAAATCGAGCGTTTGGCAGAAGATGATTATCTGGAATATATTGCAAAACCGGTCAGCAGAAAAGAATTGATAACCAAAATGACTCGCTTATTAATATGAGTTCGACGTAATTTTTGAATTCAGCTTATTAAGTTGATTAAAACAGATAAAAATCGCAAAAAAATTTGAGGGTATTAATAAAAATCGTATTTTTGCCGCTCAAAATAAATTAAATATTCATTTAAAAAGTAAGCTGTATGATAAATCAGTATGAAACCGTTTTCATTTTAACTCCCGTTTTATCTGACACTCAGGTAAAGGAATCGGTTGAGAAATATGAGCAGCTTATAAAGGAAAATGGAGGTGAGATTGTTAATAAAGAATCATGGGGGCTCAAAAAGATGGCTTATGCGATTCAAAAAAAACACACCGGATTTTATTTCCTTTATGAGTTTAAAGCTGACAGTAGTTTTATAGACAAAGTAACTATTCAGTTTAAGCGTGATGAACGAATAATTCGTAATTTAGTTGTTAAACTTAACAAACATGCGATTGCGTATTCAGAAAAGAAAAGAAATAAAGTAAAAGAAACCGCTAAAACAGAATAATTATGGCTCAGAATCAATCAGAAATCAGATATCTAACGCCTCCTTCAGTTGAGGTACGAAAGAAAAAATATTGTCGTTTTAGAAAAAATGGCATTATGTATATTGATTATAAAGATCCGGAATTTTTGAAAAAATTCTTGAACGAACAGGGTAAAATTTTACCGCGTCGTATTACCGGAACTTCAATTAAGTTTCAAAAGAAAGTGGCTGTTGCTATCAAACGTGCTCGTCACCTTGCTTTATTACCATATGTTACAGACTTGTTAAAATAAGAAATTATGGAAATTATATTAAAAAAAGATATACCAAAATTAGGCTTGACTAACGAGTTGGTTACAGTAAAGCCCGGATATGCTCGGAATTTTCTTATTCCATTCGGATATGGAATTCTTGCAACTGAATCTACCAAAAAACAGCATGCAGAAGTTATGAGACAACGGACGCATAAAGAAGAAAAATTAAAGCAAGATGCAGTTGGGTTAGCAGAAAAATTAGAAAAACTTTCTCTTACAGTTGGTGCGAAAGCGAGTACTACCGGCAAGATTTTTGGCTCGGTTAACACTATTCAAATTGCTGAAGCTATTGAAAAAGCAGGTCATGAAGTTGACAGAAGAAAAATTGTATTGAAAGATAATGCTATTAAAGAACTTGGAAGCTATACTGCGAAAATAGTTCTTTATAAAGGGGTAAGTATTACTATTCCTTTTGAAGTTGTTGCTGAATAATATTGAAACAATACTTTACAATATAAAAGGAAAGGCGTATCATTTTTGATACGCCTTTTTTTATTTACAACAACCCACTTTGGGATAATAATCATTAACCACACAACATTTTATTACGCTCCTGTTTTTCCGGAGCTTGTACCATAGCTCTGTAACAACCAACATTATCTGTCTATCTCATGACCTCATTACCCTAATAACCTGAGTTCGATATAATTTTTTAGGTTCAGAACGCTTATAAATAGTGAGGTTCAATCCAAAAATAATGAAATAATAACGGGTTATTTTAAATTATTTTTGAGCTGAAGATGGCTGTTTATAAGCGAAAAAAGTATGCTTTGCATAAAAAACAGTTTTTCTGCGTTAAATTATTTCACAATAGCTCGCTATTATTCAATAATTCACCTTGATAAACAGCTTTTTATATCAACCGAGGACAAAGGACGAGCTCAACGGAGCTAATCTGAACTCGAAAAATTACGTCGAACTCAGGTTACTATCAGTCATCTTCACATTTTACCATATTGTACCCGTCCTCTCAGGGAAAAAAATGTGGAAACTCTCAGGATATCGTTCGTTGTTGCTCACATCATAGAGGCATGTGAAAAATATAAAGCGCAGTATACAAATATATACAAGGATTTATATTTTGAGCAGCAAGACAGAACCGACGACAAATGAGAAGCTCGGCGAAACCAACTTCGACTTGAGAGACGAACAAAAATAATTCTGTTTTCACAAATGATGATTCATAATTGCGAAAATCAGGTTGAACTCACGATAATGGCATTAATCAATCGAATCCTTTGGCGTGGCTTTGTGAACAAAAAAAGGAAAGTAATATGTAGAGTCTGATTAAAAAAAATCAAGACTCCACATATTCTATGTCTATCTTCAGAGAGAGTAAAAAGAGTGAACTCCGAGAAGAGTATAAAGTAGGGTTTGATATGAAGATAGAACGGATTTAGGGCGAGGCAAAACATTATTAAATTGAGAGTATGAACAATGTTTTGAAAAGACTATTAACTGTTTACTAATCATAATGTTTTATATTTAAAACTGTGCCAGAAAGAGGAGACTATGTAATCTTTGTAAATTTCCCCAAACTTTAGCAAAGTAAAATAATTCTCCTCTGGCACATTTATATATTATATCAAAAAAACTAATCAAATATAAAATGAAGTCAATAATAGATATCGGATTTTTGTACCAATTAAATTGGACAATTGTTGCATCAAATGCTATTGCACTCAAAATAAGCACATATCATAAAGATTGTTGTTTATGATATTTTGTTTTCGGACTATCAGACATCGGGCACGGAACCATATTCATACGTTTTTTTGCTTTTTTCTCAGCATTTGTGTTATGCCAATTCCATGTAAGAGTAATTTCATGCGAGCCTGCCGTATTTGCAACTAACTTCGAAAGCGTAAAATCATAACTATACAAAAAAGTAAACATTCCTTTTCGAAAACCAAGCATAAATATTAAGGCATCAGTATTAATATACGATTCATAGGATTTTGCAAAAGGAATTCCCCGATACCACATACCCAAAATTGAGAGATTGGTTTCCCAATAAGCACCGAGCAAGGCTTGTTTAGAGTTTAATTGCTCATTATAATGCAACATCAAATAAATACTTTCAGTTTTTCGCCCTCTTTTTGAAGAAGTTCGGTAGGTAAATTTTCCTCCTGAATAGAAAGACAACTTCATTGGCACTACCGATTCGTGCCCCATAAGCGATTGATTTGGTTGAATAATATGATCGAAAGTTGCACCTACCCAAAAATTTGAGATAACCCCCATAAACGAAGCTCCAAAATCCAAATACGATTTTGAATCATACAATGAATTTTCGGACGTAACAGATACATTTTCATCAAAATTCAACTGATCACCAAATACTAATCGAGAATAATCTATTGCTCGGTGCGACAAGCCCATTTGCAAGCCGGCTCTCATAGCAATATTTTCGGACACATTAACAGAATATGCATACTGCAAATTTGCAATTGATGTTGCCATTTTCCCTACTCCAGCCTGATCTCGATACAACACGATACCGGCACCACTTCGCGTACCGAAAAAGTAATGATCAGCCATTACAGAAAAAGTCATATATTCTTGATTGATTGCTGTCCACTGATCACGAGCATTTACAGATACCCGCGTACCTCCGGTAGAACCAGCAAATGCAGGACCCATTTGAAGAGGTATTGCATAATAATGAGAAAACTGTGGATCCTGACTATGTACAGAAACAAAAAAAAGAATACCAATAATAAGTGCTATTACATGTTTCATATATATTTCTTATCGTAACAATGTTACATTTCCCACTAACTCAATATTTTTTCCTCCCAAACAGGTTGCTTTACACTTCCAGACATATACATCTGATTTTGATAATTTTCCTTTATAATATCCATTCCAGCCTCTTTCCAATTCATTCGACTCAAAAACAATTTCTCCCCATCTGTTGAAAATTTGCAAATTGTATTCAACAATATTATCAAATATTGGATGAAAAATATCATTGTTTTTTTCCGGAATACTTGAATCGTAATATCCATCATTTTCGCCACCATCTTCTATTGGGGTAAACACATTGGGAAATTTTAATCCACAATCTATGAGAACTTCGACCGCTTCTTGCACCATAATTGAATCAACACATCCGTCATATGACTGAACAACAAGAGCTATATTATATAGACCTTCAGCAGCATACATATGAGATGGCTGATAATCTTCACTCACCATTTCATCTCCAAAATACCATTTTGCATATTCTGCATTTATAGATTTATTATATGTTTGTATGCGAGCATCAGGCAAATAAACCACATCAGGATTAATATCAAATTCGGCAATAGGATTATCATATACAGTAACAGTATGCGAACGTGCAATATCTTGATCGACTCCATCACTCGCCATAAGTTGAACCACATATGTGCCCGGAACCGTGTATGTATGCGACGCATGAACCTCCGTAGAAGTAGTTCCATCACCTAAATTCCAAAGATATTCAGTTGCATTCTCAGACGTGTTGGTAAACTGAACACTCAAAGGTACACAGCCCTCGAAATTTGACAAATAACTTGCCCGCACTTTTTTTCCACCAACTTCTATATAATGTATAACCGTATCCATACATTCAGGACTAAACGCTTTTAAGATAACCGGATATATACCTGGATCGGTATATGTATGAGCATCAGGATCTTTATCATAGTCAGACCTTCCATCACCAAAATCCCATTCATACATCCACTCACCCTCTGTTGTATTATCAAAAGTAACCGTTGATTCAGGCAATTTCACATACGATGCACTTGGAACAAATGTAGGTTCAGGCGAGGGATAGACCAAAATATTCTTGGTAATATTCGATTTACAGCCCATATGACTCTCAACTTGCAACCTAACCGTAAATGTTTGAATATCGAATGTTTCATTAACGAAAGTATTCACCGGCTCATCTACAGTTGAAACCTTTCCATCACCAAAAAACCACACATTTTGCGCTACATTTTCGGTATAATTTTTAAAAGATACCTCCAATGGACTACACCCAATAGTATCCGGACCAAAATCAGCTTCCAACTGAGGATACACAGAAATTGTTTGCCTGGTCGTATCAAAACATCCATACTGATTTCTACCAATTAATTGCAAGACAAAAGACTGATTACTATACGAAACATTCGTATACTCATATTCGGGAATAAAACTCGCACTTGTCGTTCCATCACCATAATCCCACACATACGAATTAACGCCAACAGATACATCCTCGATGGTAATATTATGAGGTGAGCACCCGGTTAAGGGTGTTACAACAAAATCAGCAACAGGCTTCGGAAATACAGTTATATCTTTCGTTAGACTTTTTGAACAACCCATATGCGAGGTCGCATTTAAGGTCACATTATACTCAATAAGAGATTGAGTTTGATTAACAAAAATATGTTCAGGGTGTTCCTTGGTGGAAATATTTGAATCATCAAAATCCCATGAATAATTTTGTGCGTTTACAGTATTATTTACAAATTCGACTTTCAGCGGGCTACATCCGGCAGTTTCCGGAGTAAAATCGGGCATAACTTCGGGATATACAGTAATTGGCAAAATACTCGTATCACCACAACCATATTGATTTTCTCCTACTAATTGTAATGAATAGACAATATTTTCAGATGTCGTATTGGTATACTCATATATAGAATGCAAAGAGGTTGAGACATTATTATCACCATAATTCCATAAATACGACAACACCCCTTCCGACTCATCCTCAATAGTAACCTCTAGCGGTGAACACCCGGACATCGGGGTCGTGCTAAATGCGACCTTCGGTTGTGGAAAAACTTCAATTTGGCTAACATCTGAAGTGTCTATACACGAAAAAGCAGATATAGCAACCAATTGCACATTATAAATATCAATTTCACTCCCAATATTAACATAAGTATGTTGCGTATGTTCATTAGAAGAATTGGTGTTATCATCAAAAAGCCAATTGTATGTCAACGCACCGGTAGATTGATTTTGAAAATTCACATCAAACGGACTACATCCACTCACCGGATTCGGCGTAAACTTTGCAACCACTTCGGGGAAAACCAAAACAGATTTTGAATAATTACTCGTGCAGCCATATTCGTTTTGAACAATTAAATCAATTCTATGAGATTGTTGATTGGCTGTCGTATTGCGAAGATTATACTCAAAGCCCTCATCAAGTATGGTATCTACCTGACTGTTATCTATATACCAAGAATAATCTATTGCGCCTTGCGTAGTATTAGTTACATTGGTGGTGTATGGAGAACAGCCAACATTAGTATCGACTGTAAACAAAGCCTTCGGGCTTGGATACACATAAACGGTATCATAAAATTCGGCACCACAGCCTTGATTTGTCGACACATTTAATGTAATAGGATACTCCACTATTTCATCCGTTTCATTAATAAAAATATGCTCAACTCTCTGAGCACCGACCTCAAATGTACCGTCACCAAAATCCCACTCATACGATGCACCGAAAGATTGCGTAGACAATTCTACAATAAGCGGACTACAGCCACCTTCACGAGATAACTCAATACCTTTCTCCGGATATGGATAAACCGTTACATAACGCGTAATAGAATCGACACAAAAACCTGCTGTTGTTGCAATTAACTTAACCGGCACATAAATAACTCTATCTGAACTATTATAAAAAGTAAACGAAGGATTTACATCTATAGATGTTCCAAATTCTCCAAAGGTCCATTGATAGGAAGCACCAAATAATGATGTATTTTGAAAATTGACATCCTGTCCACTACAAATTTGCGTACGAGAAGGCACAAAATCAGGAACAGGATTTGTATACACCGTCACCTCATGTGTTGTAGAATCTTCACAGCCCTGACTGGTCGATGCTTTTTGTTTTACAATAAATGTAGTATCATTTCCCGAACCATTAAAAAACATATGCTCCGGATTTCGTTGATACGAAATAATACCATCTCCAAAATCCCAAGTATAGCTATACCCACTTTGGTTAAAGGGAAACGTAACAGGCAAAGGAGAACAGCCTGCATCCTGACTTGACACAAGTGTTGGTTTGAGAGCCGGTTGTATGTCTCGTATTAATGTGTCCGAACAATATCCGGTACTTACAATTAAAGAAACCGGAGTTTGATCGGCTTCAGACAGAAAAAAAGAAGGGTTTTGTTCTTGCGATGTACCATACACATCAAGATTCCATTCCCATGAAACAATTGCGTCTTTTTCTATATACGATCTATCCATAAGGGTAATTTCTTCTCCTATACAGGCATTATCAATATCGAAACTTGCAACAGGAACAGGATATGAAGACACAACATGACTGATGGTATCGCGACAGAAAAATTCATTCATAACCTCCAAACTCACCGTATAATCTTGTGCGTTAGTATACGTAACCGGATTTGGATTCTCAGAAATTGACGACTGTCCATTGCCAAATTGCCAAAACCACTGATTTGCACCCTGCGATTCATTAGTAAAATTCATAGCAAGACCGGCACAGGGTTGTGTGTTTGAAAATTCAGCAACTGGATTTGGGTACACAAACTGCTCAATAGAACTAGTGTCAACACAATTGTATTCATTTTCTACAACTAAGGAATACGTTCCCGACATTGATTGGTCAGAATTTTCACGAATAACATTTTGTGTATTTGCGCTGAAACCGGACGGACCAATCCATTCATATCGTCGCATACTTGATGGAAAGCCACTTAATTGAATATCATCTCCTTCACATAAATCGTTATGTACAATTTGAGCATTTGGTTTCGGATTGACAGTTACTTCAACACTACCATAAACCTCACAGCCATTATTATCAAATGCTTCCAAAAAATATTCACCCGAATGAGACAACAAAGTAGGTGATATAATGGGTTGTTCTTGAGTTGACTGAAAAGCTCGAGGACCATACCATTTATACGATTCTAGATTCAAATTAAGGGTTGCCAATGCAATATGATCACCTTCACACGGCTCATTTACCACAATATTTAAGGGGGGCGGTTCAAACACGGTAACAGTAGCATAGGCAGTGTCAAGGCAGCCTGATTCAGATGCACCAATAACCATATATTCAGTTGTTTCTGTCGGCATAACGGTTACCCTATCGGCATCTCCCAAATTATGACTCCATTCATACGTATCAGCACCGGAAGCCTGAAGGTCAATAGATCCGCCGAGACACACAGAGGTATCAAGAACAGAAACTGCCACACTTTCTCTTTGCACCGGCACCTGCAATGTTACATCACAGCCGGGTATACTTGTCATAGTGCATTCAAACAAATCACCATCAACAAACTGATTAATAGTAATACTTTGAGTTGTTTCGCCGGTATTCCACTCATATGCACTAAATCCCGGCGGAGCTTCGAGAATAGCATCTAATTCATAATCACACGCAGATACCTGAATTTCCATAGCACCGGTAACAACCTCCATATACGAATATGACCAGTGACCACCGCGACTACAATCGGCATTGGTAAACTCAAGAGTTATTGTTTGTCCAATATACGGTGTTAAATCTAAAGCAACCGTTGTCCATGGTTTCCAGCGAATGGTTTGCACAATAAGTCTCCCCCAACGGTCTCGAGCTAACAGTTCACAGGTTTGAAAACCATCTGCTCCTTGCCCCGAAATAATATGATTATACCCACACACCGGGTCAATCAAATCACTATTTTCATCAAGAATACGTAATTCAAAAAACGGTTGCTGTTCTTCCTCATGTCCCGGATCTTCGAAAACTACTGCATATTTATAAATAAAAAGGGCATTTTCTTCCGTTACTTCCATTGTATATTTCAACTGCTCAACTTCGGCGCCATTAATAGCATTACCAAGTTTTGCAACATGATTGCCGCCATCAGGAGGAAGTGTAGGTAATTCACCACAGGCATACATATCATACTCAAGTTCCGAAACGATAGTTTGCCGTCCTTCTATCAAAATATTCTCTTGATCTATAACAATATGAGCATTTTCTGTTCGACCATCTTCCCAATGACCAATAGCACCGGTCCAATTCGTAAAATTACCGCTCTCAAAATCAGAATTCTCGGAAGCAGTTTCAAATTGAGCAAAAGAAGTCCCCTGAAGTAAAAAAACTTCAAAAACGGTTATAATTAAAAATTTTGAAAAAGCTCTCATTTTCTCATGTATAATAATAATATAAAAATAGACTCATTAAATTCTATATTATAGGATTATTGTACCAAAAAAGCAGGAAAAATATTTCACTTACAGTCGTAATAAAGAATCTCGATAATCAGAAGGAGTAACACCGTAATGCTTTACAAAACAGCGTGTAAAGTAAGATGGGTCAGAAAAACCAGAAGCATAGGCAATTTCGGTTATTCGCGAATCATTATATTGTAATAACTCAGCAGCAGCATGCATTCTCACTTTTATTAAATAATCTTTCGGTGACATTGCATATAATTGTTTAACTTTTCGAAATAATTGTGTTCTACTCATTCCTATTGATTGAGCCATATCCTCGACAGAGAAATCGGAATTCGAGATGTTTTGTTTAACAATCTCATCAAATTTCATGGAAAACTGATTCCTATCTTTGTCTTGATTTCGGTTCACATCAATTGTGAATGAATCCTTTTTATTGTTTTCTGACTGCAGAAATAATTTATTAACAAGAGCCAGCAATACCGGTTTACTTACCGGCTTTTGCAAAAAGGCATCTGCACCATTTTCATAGACCTGTCGTTTCACCTCATCATCATGTTGCGAAGAAATAAGTACACATGGTATTCGTGAAGATTTCGGATTGTTCTTAATATGCGTACACAAGGTTATTCCATCCATCTGCGGCATCATAATATCCGATATAATCATATCGAAGGTTTCGTGTTTGATTGCCTCTAGAAAATCGAGAGGTGAAGAAAACAATACACACATAAAATCTTGTTCAAGAAAATCACGAAACAATCGGAGTATTGCCGGATTGTCTTCAATTATAGCAATACAATACGCATGTTGTTTTACCGGAAATTGCTGTTTTCCATAAATACCATTAAAAGATTCTAAGACAATATTGTGTGGCTTTTGAGGAATAAAAACATAAAAAACACTACCCATATTTTTTGCAGTTTCAATTTCTATTCTTCCTTTATTTTTTTCTACAAATTGTTTACCTACCAATAATCCTAATCCGGAAGTATGAAACTCTTTCTTATTATTTCGAACAATTTTCGACTGGTCAGCCATCAATTTCTCAAGCACATCATCTTCAATGCCTATTCCGGTGTCTTTAATTTGAATTTCAATATCATCCTCAATTTCGCGAACCAAAATCTCAATACTTCCTCCTTCCGGAGTATATTTTAAGGCATTATTATATATATTGCGAATAGT
>JAQICB010000101.1 GCA_027858745.1 Bacteroidales bacterium | reverse complement strand
GTTGTATCGTTAAGCAAACAAGCAACTGTATTCGAAGGTGCTATAGAAAGAGAATTTGACTGACTTATGGTTATTTGCGAAAAGACAAAATATGAAGAACATACAAATGAAAGAATTACGAATAGTTTTCTCTTGATAAATAATGTTTATTGTAATAAGTAAATATACAAATATTAAAACAATACTAGCGGATAAAACCCTAATAACCCGTTATTATTTCATTATTTTTGATCGAACCTCACTATTTATAAGCGTTCTGAACCTAAAAAATTATATCGAACTCAGGTTAATAGGTATTTAGAAAAAATATAAAAAATTAATCATTTTGTAACTTTATTTTTTTTTGAGCGTATATAAAGATGAAAGTAGAGTTTTTTTTTAATATAGAACGGAATTGAGAGTAGTTATAAAATATACACAAAACAGATTGTTTTGTGTATATTTTTTTTTATACCTACGAACATAATTTTTTCATTACTGAATATGCTTTTTTGCTTTCTAATGATTCTCGTGCCATAGCAATGCAGTCTTCAATACCTAATTCTTGACGTATACTTTTTATTCCCATTGCAGAATTGGCAATTACAACATCTTTTTGTGATTGTGTTGCGTTGTTTTGAAGAATGTTTAGACAAATACTGATGGCATTTTCTACTGTTGTACCTCCCGAAATATTTACAGCTTTGGTTTGTTGTAAACCAAAATCTTCGGCGGTCATTTGTCGTTCAAAATCATTCGCAATTATTTTTACCGGTCCGGTTAAGGATATTTCATCGTACCCGTCGAGTGAATGCATTATTATAAAGCGTTTTTTTGCTTTTTCTAAAACATATTTATATATGCGGGCTACTTCTAAATTATATACACCTATTGCTTGTGCCGATGGTGCCGCAGGATTTACGAGCGGTCCTGCCATGTTGAAAAAAGTGCGAATAATGAGTTGCTTTCGAATTGGAGCTACCTCTTTCATAGGTGGGTGAAAGAGTGGGGCGTGCATATAACACATGCCGGCTTTTTCTATTTCGCTTTGGAGTTTTGCATTGTCGTTTGAAAATGTATATCCCAATGCTTCCATTAAATTTGAAGAGCCACAACCCGACGATACACCATAGTTACCATGTTTTGCGACATTTACTCCGGCTCCGGCAACCACAAATGATGATATAGTAGAAATATTAAATGTGTTTTTTTCGTCTCCACCGGTTCCGCACATATCAATTGTGTCGTATCCGTTTAAATCTACTGAAACGCATCCTTCTTGTAGTGCTTCTATAAAGCCCGTCATTTCATCTACGGTTACCGATCGCATGGAAAATACGGTCAAAAATGAAGCTATTTGTATATGATTGTGTTTTTGCTGTGAGATTTCTAATAAAATCTTTTTCGCCTCTTCTTTGGTAAGTGTTTTATACGTAAAAAGTTTGTTTAAAATATCTTTCATAATGCCTTGTTTAAAGATGTAACCAATTTGAAATTATGTGTTTTCCTTCCGGTGTTAATATTGATTCAGGATGATACTGTACCCCAAACACTGCATGTGTTTTATGGCGAATGCTCATTATTCGGGAGTCTTCGTCTTCTCCGGTAATTACAAAACAGTCGGGAAGAGTCTCCCGAACAGCATTCCAAGAATGGTATCGTCCAATTTTACTGTGTTGCGGAATGTTTTTGTACAAAGGACAGTCGGTGTCAGTGATTGTGAGTGTTGATTCTATACCGTGATATACTTGTTTCATATTGTATATTTCGCCGCCATATGCTTCAACAATTGCTTGGTGTCCCAAACAAACACCTAATATATGTTTACTGCTTCCGTATGTTTGTATCAAATCAAGCATTATTCCTGCTTCTGTTGGAATTCCCGGTCCGGGAGATAAGAGTATTTTATCGTATTGTGCAATTTCTTCGAGAGAAATAGCTGTGTTGCGGTACACATCTACCGGTATAGAGCTCGTCTCTTTAATGTAGTGAACTATATTGTAGGTAAATGAGTCGTAATTATCTAAAACGAGTAGGTTCATGACAGTATAATTAATGTTAAAAATGTAATTGTTCAGCTTGTACAATAGCCTTTTTGAGTGCTAAAAGCTTATTGTTTATTTCTTCAAGTTCGTTTTGTTCAACAGATTTTGCAACAATTCCTGCACCTGCTTGATAGTAAAGTGTATTGTCTTTACTCAAAAAAGAGCGAATGGTGATAGCATGATTTAAATTGCCGTTCAAATCAATATATCCAATGCTGCCACCATAAAATCCTCTGCCTTGATTTTCGTATGTGTCAATTATTTGCATTGCTTTGTATTTTGGTGCTCCCGATAGGGTTCCGGCAGGAAAGGTGTCTGCCATCAATTGAATAGGATTTGTGTCGGGAGTAATGTCGGCAGTAACTTTTGAAACCATATGAAGCACATGTGAGAAATATTGTATTTCACGATATTTTTCTACGGTAACATTTGTGCCGTGTATACTTAAATCGTTTCGGGCTAAATCTACCAACATTACATGTTCTGCATTTTCTTTCGGATCTTTTATTAATTTTTCGGCAAGAGCTCTGTCTTCAGAATCTTTGCCGGTACGTTTAAATGTTCCCGCAATCGGATTAATGGTTGCTTTGTGCTCGCGTATCACTATTTGCGATTCGGGTGATGAGCCAAATATTCTAAATGTACCGAAATCAAAGAAAAACAAGTACGGAGAAGGATTTATAGATCGTAAGGAACGATATACATTGAATTCGTCACCAATAAATTTTTGTGAAAATTGTCGAGAGAGTACAACTTGTATAACATCGCCTTTGTAACAGTGTTCTTTTGCTTTGTGTATGTTCGAAATAAATTCGGAGTCCGAAAAGTTTGATTGTTCTTCGGATATTGATTTGAATTCGAACATATTAAATGATTTGTTGTTGATAATGTCTATCACATTTTGAATATTGCTCTCTTCTCCTTCAAGCGTGTTTTCAATAATATATAATTCGCTCTTAAAATGATTGAATGCAATGATATATTTATAAAAATTGTATTTGATATCAGGAATTTTATGCTCTTTTTTTACCGTTTGTGAAAGCGTGATGTCTTCGAAATACTGAACAGCATTGTATGAATTGTAGCCAAAAAATCCATTTACCCGTATGGGGATATCAGTGTGTGTTAAAGAAAATGATTGTATAAAAGATTGTATTTCATCGGGAACAGACATGTTTTTTGAAATCGAAATATGTTCGGGCGGGAGAGAGGGGTATTGTTTTGTGAGAATTTCATCTTCAATAGAAATAGATGCAATTGATTCGAAGCAAATAATCGAATAACTGTTTTCGTCTCCGGTAAAATCTGTGCTTTCGAGGAGGAGCGGTTCCGAAAATTTGTCGCGAATTTTTAAATAAACATTTACCGGGGTTAATGTGTCGGCTAATGTTGTTTTTACGAGAGTGTTAATCTGTGTTTTCATATATGTATGGTTTTTAATATATCTGATTATCAGTTTTTTTCAAAAAAAAAGGCTTACCGTGAGAGGTAAGCCTTTTTGTTTTGTGTATATGTTTATAACATATTAGTATGACCTCTCCACGAATATTATTAGAGATTGCCACCACCATATGTTAGAAAATAATTGCATATATTTTTCTTAAACTTAAATTTGTTGAATACAAAAATAAAATAAAATATGCGTAAATCAACTTTTTTTATGATTTTTTTACAAATCATGTCGAATTCAGGTTTATAACAAATTGAAATATAGTTTGTAAACCTGTTGCATTATTAGTAGAAAAAAGTATATTTGTGAATAGTTTGTTCGAAAGATGAAAAAAATTATACTTTCAATTTTTGTGATAATATATGCGAGCAATGTGTATGGTCAGATTTCAAAAATCTTTTATACATCGTACGGAATGAGTTTATTCTCTGATTTTCACATTTCATCGTCTCCGTTAACAACAATGACTGGGGCGGATGATGAAGTGTTTTATACGTCTTATCAGCACATGCAATTTAATTTTGTGAGTTTTCAATTAGCTCAAAGAATCAATTTAATACCAATAACAGAAGATATGACCTTGTCAATTCACGTTAAGCCTACAATTGCTTATGGAGTTGCGTATGAGGTTTTTGATGGAGGTACGTGGTATAACTTTGAATGTGATATGCCTGTTTTTCTCGAATATAATTATGGTTTGGTTTCACGATATTCGTCAACCAAAGATTTTGGAATAGTTGTAGGAGTAGGGCTCGCATATACAATGTCTCCATTTTTTGGATATTCAGTTTCATCGATAGATATCCCGCTTGATGATTATAAAAAATCATGGTTTTCAATGGTTGGAGAGATTGGATATAGATATATAAATGATAAAAATAGTATAAAAGAAATAAATTTTAGCTTTGGAATAGGACAAGATGCAAAAGAATTTATTACTTTTGAAGGTAATTTAGAAAAAGAAAAACGACCGATATCATGTCGCCTTTCTTTTTTGCGTATATTAAATTATTGATAATAAAGAATTTGTAAACCAAAAACTATATATATGAAACGATTTTTTTACCTGATTCTTTTTATGAGTATGTTCTCAACTGCTTTTTCACAGTTTTCTGAAAGGTTGTTTGGACAAATAGGAGGAACATTAGGTGCTGATATTATGTTCTCGGAAGGTACTATCAGACTCGAAAGTTTTGAAACGACTAATGTAAATTATGCAACAGTTTTTTTTGCAGGACGTATGAATTTTCTGGAGTTTTCGAATAATGTAGCTTTATCACTTGCTGCTCAGCCCACACTTAGTGTCGGTCGTGCATACAATGAGCAAGGTGGTGGCGGAAATATATCTTTTCGATTGCCCTTGGTTGCTGAGTTAAATTTCAATTCTGCGGCGACTGTGTCTACTCGTAAAAGAGTTGGTTTCAGTATAGGTGGCGGAATACAATATATTAAATATCCTATTTCATCGAAACCTGTACCTGTTGCTACAAGCACAAATGCTCAGTATTTAGGCATGAATGCTCAATGGTGGGAGCCGGTTCTTGTTACGGGGGTTAAGTTTGTGGGTAAATATTTTTATGCCAAAGAGATTAATTTGCGTGTCGCATATACAAATAAAAGTTCTCTCGAAAACACGAATAAGAACAATAGTTTGGAATTGGCAAACGAAAATATTACCGATTTCACATCGTATGCTTTTACATTATCATTTTTACAATATATAAATTATTAACTGAGTGTTAATTTTCTATAGAATTCTATAGATTTTTTTGTGTAGTTGGGTAAATATGTTTATTCGCACTTGTCTAAAATAATTTTTCAGTTTGTAATCATATAAGCCGTCTAAATAAAGATGGCTTTTTTCTTTTTTCGAAACTATGAAATTTTTTTTCTTTCTTAGTTTAGTGTTTATTTCATGGAGCGTTTCTGCTCAAAGGCAATTTGAATCGCGATATATTGATAGCTCACAATATGTATCTAAGATTGACAGCTTGAATGATTTGTATGGAGAGAACAAAGTATTGCTTCCTGAATATAAATTGGTAATTTTAATTGCTTTATCCTATTATCCGGAACTTTCTGATGCAGACATTGTGTTTACCGAAAAAAAAATTTCTACCACATTAAATTCTCGACCTAATTTATTTTCTTTGCCTTTTAAACATCGCAACAAACGTTCATATATTATTCGAATTAACAATCAAAAAAGAGATAGTGTTATACATTTATTATCTGCTCCTTTTAATGCAAAAGTAGGCGTATTTGCTCATGAATTAGCACACATTGTGGATTATGAGTCGCGAAATATTTTTCGCTTATTTAGTCGTTTATTAGATTATGTGACACCAAAAAGCAAAGCAAAGTATGAAAAAGAGATTGATACAATAGTTATCGAACGTGGACTTGGGTGGCAGTTATATGATTGGGCTTACTTTGTTTTGCGTCATTCACATGCAACACGATCGTATAAAAAGTTTAAACGCTCAATTTACCTTACTCCGCAAGAAATTAGGAATCTTATAAACAGCCATCTTCAGCTCAAAAATAATTTAAAATAACCCGTTATTATTTTTTAATAACCTTTACTGTTTTGACACTTGTTTCAGCACCGTCAATTGAGAGTTTGAGAAAATATATACCGGAGGGATAATTACTAAAATTAATAGTTACTGTTTCCTGATACCCATCAATTACAGATGATGTTTCCTGATAAACAACTTTTCCCACAGAGTTAACAATTATATATGAACACGGTGCACTTACATGTGAATTAAACTGTAATTTCAGAATATTTTCAACAGGATTATTGTACGAAATGTCCTTTATGAAATCAATTTCATCTACATTGGTAGTAATGGGCTCGGAGCCAACAGTAATTTCATCTGCATACATTCCACTGTTTGTCATAAAAAGACCATCCCCGACAACATACGATAACAGTTGAGCTCCATTGTCTGCACTATACCAATGATAAGCATCCACATCAAAAAGCTCTACCATACGAACTCTCACCATTAGTGCATCAAATGTTCCTGTAGGAGTTATTAATGTTCCGGACCCCACACACTCAAAACTATATGTTCCTCCGCCAAAAGATGAATTAGTATTATTCCAGGTATCACTATTTTTCGTGCCTAATGTTAATGGAAATACATATTCAATCTGAGGATCAGTATACGTATTTACCGATGACACATACGAACCAACACGCTCCATTCTATCTGAAGTAAGATTAAAAAAACGATAATTAATAGTGGTTGAACTTTCCACATACGCATATGTTGCATTCGGGAAATCCGCAGCATACGGAGTTGAATCGGGATGAGCCATAGTTACAACAAGGTCTTGCACACTTTCATTATGTGTTAGCGAACTAAAGTCCCAAACTGCCCCGTCACCTTGTATCGTAGTGTCAATAACGGTAAAATTCGTTATATACTTATGTGTTACCGTAGACCCATAGTCTAACATTTCACTTCTCAACAATGTATGCTGAGCATATGTTATATGTACTAATAAAAGCACAAAACATGTTATAATTCCTTTTTTCATACTGTACTGTTTATGTGTGTGAATATATATTTATTACGTTTATTATCTGTTAATTTCTTTAATTCTCAATCAAAGTCGCTTTCAAACAATCGGTCTTGTAGTTTTTTCATTATTATTTCTTTTTCCGTGTTGTTACTATTGTACGTTTACGATATCCAGCATTATTTTTTAGTTTTAACTCTTTTATGAAATTGAAGATATGGATCTATTAAAATCAGTTTGACTTTTGTGGTTTTTATTAGTTCTTCCAGGTGGTATGAAACACTTGTCGTATTTAAAAACTTTGCCATTTCTATATCAATTTCTGCTTTTATTAAATTACTTACAAGGGCAGTTTGTTCTTCAAACTCTCCGCCATTTTTCTATTTTCAATAAAAATACACTTTTTTTTAATACTCAAAAAAAATAATTAAACTTTTAGTCTGTGTAATAAAATTGGATATGAAGCCAAACATTACGGGATAACACCTATTTAGCTAACAAAACAACCAATCATACAGCAAGCATATTCACGTGATAATATTGTTATTCTCTTCAAATATACAAAAAACCGAAAAGACGAAAAATGTTTACGCTATGTATTTTTTGAA
>JAQICB010000031.1 GCA_027858745.1 Bacteroidales bacterium | reverse complement strand
GCAAAAAAATATGGCTATTCCCGAGAACATTTTTACGTCCTAAAAAGGGCATATGAAAATCATGGAAGTCAGGGTCTTATTGACCACCCTCAAGGCCCTAAAACTAAATACCGACGTTCTAAAGAAGTTCAAAAACAAATCATAAGGCATCGTTTCCTTGATCCTGAAGCCAGCTGCGATGTCATCGCACAAAAAATGCAGCAATCAGGCAAAAAAATAAGTCAAAGGAGCGTCGAAAGAACCATTAACGAATACGGACTCCAAAAAAAGGGCTACATAAAGCAGATCCGACAGAACCAAAAATTAAAATAGAAACCCCAAAAACTAAGCGATATAATACCAAAGTAGCTTGGACTGCTAAAAGCAATGAACGTGAATTCAGGCAGATGCTCGCACAAAAAGTTTCAGGAACTTCAGCTGGTTTATGGCTTTTAGTTCCTGAAATGCTCAGACTAGGGCTCTGGGACATTTTAAAAGCATGGACTGGAAAGGAAGATACTACTTTAGAACCAAAAATAGCATTGCAAATGGTTGTTAAACATGTTAATCTTGGATTACAAAGACAACCCTGTGGTCATTGCAAATTCTTGCATGGACAGATGCCGATATAAGAGACGAAGATGACACGATAATCGTTACAATCTATGACCCTCACAAACATATTGACACGAATAAATATGTAAACATGCCTAATATTTTGCAAAACCGAAAACACCATGGCTTTATGATTTTTAACTCGATTTCAGATTTAAATAATTGTAATATGAACTATGGGTGAAAAATCTTTGATAAATTATCGGGGAGTTCGGCGGATCATGCACCTTGTTTCCCATATGCCGCAGTTGCCTTTCACTTCAAATTTTT
This sequence comes from Bacteroidales bacterium, assembly GCA_027858745.1. Classification (GTDB taxonomy): domain Bacteria; phylum Bacteroidota; class Bacteroidia; order Bacteroidales; family UBA1715; genus JAQICB01. Next base: position 23,121 of record JAQICB010000031.1, on the reverse strand, counting down.
CGGTTTTTGCTTGTGCAAATACCATTGATTTATCTGTTAAACACACATAGGATTCAAACTAGATTGCCAATCTCATTTTCGGGCTGCTGCCAAATAATCAAGGGTTGAAACTTAGCATAGACGTGACCAATTGAAAGTTTGGTCAAACCAATTTTTGTCATAATATTTTATAACGAATAGTTGACTATCCTAAAATACAAGCACACATTACTACGGTGCTGTTTTATAAACAATAAACTCGTTAGTTTCTAATATTGAAGAACCTAGTAGAACAACACACTGATTTGGTAAATCAATTGTAGTGCGTTTTCCAAAATTAATAAAAACATTAATTTTTTCAGTACCAATACTTCTTATAAAATGAATGCAATCGTCTTTAATGCTAAGCTTTTGGTATGAACCATATTGCAAGACTGGTTCAGAATTACGCAATGCAATTAATTGTTTATATTTTGAAAGCAACGATTCCGAGTTTTTTGATTGGCGTTCTACATTTCGTGTTTTATAACCGGGGTTAAGTGCAATCCAACTTTTAGTTGAAGAAAACCCTGATAAACTGTCATCATTCCATTGCATAGGGCTACGCGATTTGTCTCTATTATGCTTATTCCCAATCTCAAGTGCTTCTTTTTGTGTTTTACCAGCCTGAAGAGCCAAATTATAATGGGTAATTCCCTGAATATCTTTCATCTCATTAAAAGAATTCGCTACATGGTTTTTCATGCCAATTTCTTCGCCAAAATAAATAAACGGTACTCCTTTGGCCGTGATCATTAATGCTGCCAGAGCATAAGCGCGTTTAGGATTATCTTTTGCCAACCGGCTATGTAAGCGGGGCATATCATGGCTACCAAAAAACAAGGTTGGATAATTACTCATATTATTTTCCATACTCTTTAATTCATTAAAAAGCCTTTTTGCTGAAAATTCAGGTATACTTCCAAAATTGAAATTAAACACCACATCTAACAATTCATTGCCCTGATACTGTTTTAGTACTTCTATTTTATCGCTGCCTATCTCACCTACTATAAAACGACTATCATATTCATTAACCGCTTCCCTAATGGTTTTCATGGCTTGTTTTATTCCTTTTTGATCAATATCATGCAGGTGTTCTTGTTTTCCATTTTTATCTATTGGATTATCAAGTGTTATCCCCTCTGTGGTTAAAAAGTTTATTACATCTAAACGGAACCCATCAACTCCTAATTCTAACCAATACCTTAATACTTTTTGAACCTCATTAACTACTTGAGGGTTTTGCCAATTGAGATCAGCCATTTGTATGGCAAACTTATGGTAATAATATTGTTGAGTTACAGAATCGTATTCCCAGGCTGAGCCACCAAACAACGATTCCCAATTATTTGGGTTGTCTTTCCATATATAAAAATCACGGTAAGGGTTGTCTATAGATTTACGGGACTCCCGGAACCAAGAATGCTCCGTAGAGGTGTGATTAACAACAATATCCATAATAACTTTAATGTCCCGTTTATGTGCTTCCGCAATGAATAATTGAAAATCTTTTAATGTTCCATACGTTTTATCAATTTGATAATAATCACTTATGTCATATCCATTGTCAACTTTAGGTGACTTTAAAAATGGGGTTAACCATATTCCTTTCACTCCCAGTGACTGAATATAATCCAATTTTTCAGTTATCCCTTTAAAATCACTGTAGCCATCGCCATCACTATCCTTAAAGCTAGGCATGTATATTTCATAAAAAACCGTTTCTTTCCACCATGCTTTTTTAACGGCATTATCGGTAATACTACAAGAGCTCAATACAAGTAATATCAGGAAATATTGAAAAAAAGTTCTCATTATAATTATTTTAAAGATGATATTTACGGCTTTCTTTGGGCAATTTTAAATTCTTAAAGAAAAAATGGCGTGCTACAAAAAGTAGCACACCATAATATTAAATGATTTAAACCAAATTGTGTAAATTTATTCTGTAACCTTTTCTAGGTTATAAATACCTGAAATTTGTGTAGCTGAAAGAACAGTATTATACATTCTAATCTCATCAAGACTACCATTGTAATATCCGCCCCAAGCGGCAGGTATTATTAAATCATTTTCATAATTGTCGGCAGTAGCTGCATATTGACTAGATCCTACTCCAAAAACTAAATCATGCCCAGATACAGTTACTAAATCGCCAGTCACCTCAGTATGAGTTATTGTATTAACACCATTCACATAAAATGCCATTTCTCCTTCACCGAAAGTTACTGCTAAGTGATACCACTTATTTATATCCAAAGCAGGATCTGAATCTCTATCATAAATACCATCAGCTGCACTTGCCGTAAAGAAGGGCTTATTGGACGCTTGAAGTTGAAATTTGAAGCCATTCCAGGAATGCATCCCCATAAAGCGATTATTTTCTAATACTTCAGCAGCATTTACCCATAATGCTATAGTTAATTGGGCTGGATTTATAGCTGCACTATAAGGAATTGTAACTTTTGCTCCAAGATCGAAAGCAATAGCTCCGCCTTCGTTTCCATAACGGTCAGTTGTCCATGTGGCAACTCCATCACCAAAAAGAGGTTCATTACCAAAAGTACCATCAAAACCATTGTCTGAAAAGTCAGCAACAGTAGTTCCATTTCCTTCGTCAAACCCCCAGTGTGCAATTAGCGATTCGGGAGCAATGGGCGTAACCAAGGCTTCGTCATAGGCAACAATTGCAGCATCTAAAGCAACAATAGAATTGTCAACTTCAGTTTGAGTTGCAATTTCACTGTCATAAACTGTTTGCGCTACGTCAATAACAGCTTGTAAGGTTGCCTGTGACCCGGTAGTATATTGCCCATTAGCAGTTCCTTCATCTGTTGTGGCAATTAAATTATCAGCCTCTGTAATTTTTGCCTCTAACTCTGTTTTAACTACAGTTACAACATCATCTTCATCGCAACTTTGCAAAAAAGCAAAACCTACTATTAACAATGCAACTGTAAGTAATTTAGAATAAATTGTTTTAGAATTTCTCATTTGTTTAAAATTTAGATTATTAAATAAAATTATATTTCAGAATTTGCATCAATTTCACTTTGAGGGATTGGAAAATACCTGTCATCAGAATACTTAAAATTTGTATTCCTTAATGCCTGCTCAGCCGTTGATTCGCCATAGCGCATTAAATCATAAAAACGATGAAACTCAAAGCCCAGCTCTACCCTACGTTCATTTTGAATAGCTGTTCTTAAATAGTTTGTATTTGAATTTGTTATATCAGGCAACAAACCGGCAGGAATAGTTCCATCGTACCCATCTAATTCAGTGTCATACAAATAACATTCCCTGGCTCGTTTACGCACCATATTAATAGAAACCAATGCTTCATTACCCCGATTAAGCTCATTAAGCGCCTCAGCGTTCATTAATAACACTTCGGCATAACGCATAAATGTATAATTAAGATTTCCATCGCCAATTGGCACCTCAGATAAAGGTTGAACATGTTTCTTTTGCATATACCCGGTAACTGACCACCCCGGATCAAAAGCTTCTCCATTCACCCAACTTTTACCTGCTCTGCCCACAGTATAATCCAGGCGTGGATCATAAACACTGTCAACAGACGTTACTTCAAACTGATCGATAAAATTCTGAGTAGGGATGTTAAACCCATACCCCTTAGATTTTGGTGAAAAATATTGATTTAAGTATGATCCTAAAGTGGGCGATTGACTTTCTAAATGTTGTATTTCAAAAATTGCTTCTGCATTGTTTTTATCCAACAAGTTAAAATTCTGACTGTAAACAGGCATTAAACTATATAAATCTAATTGCATAATGCTGTCGGTATAATCAAAGGCTAACTGCCATTTCGCCTGAAACAAGTATGCTTTGGCTAATAAACCTAAAGCAGCTCCCTTGGTTGCCCTACCTAAATCACTACTGCTATAACTTGTTGGTAAAATTGAACTGGCTTCTATCAAATCTTTTTCTATTTGATCATATATTAAATCAACCGAAGAAGCAGGCACATTAAAACCCTCAACATTTATTATCGGTTTTGTTTTTAAAGGTATAGCTCCAAATATATTGGTTAAATGAAAGTAATAATAGGCTCTTAGAAATTTAGCCTCAGCTATAATCCGTTGTTTTAATTCTTCATCCATGTTTATGCCTGGAACGTTTGAAGTCACTTTATTAGCCCTTTCTATTCCTTCGTAATAATGTCTCCATATCAATTCCAATTCTCCATTGTCAGGATTAACAGAAAAATTATTTATGTAAGTAATATCACTTCTATCTCCCGCATCTCCACCTTTTAAAGCATCGTCAGAAGCTACATCACCAAAAACCCATAAATTATTTGCTGTACTTGTAAATGAACTTAATTGATAGGTGCTGTTTAAGGCTAATATTGCATGTTCCCTTGTTTGATAAAAAGAAGTGTTGCTATATTCTCCTTGCAATTCAACATCTAACAAACTATCGCAACTGCTAATAGCCAAAAACATAAAAAATATTAATCCAAGTAAATATTTTGACTTCATAATTCTGGTTTTAAAAATTTAACTTGCACACCCAAACTAATGGTAAAAGCAGAGGGATATGTACCCCAATCAATTCCGTTTACGCGGAAAGCCTCAGAGCTATCTAATGTATTATCGCTGGTTGTTAATTCGGGATCTAAACCAGGATATTTAGTTAGTGTATAAAGGTTGGTTCCTGAGCAGTAAACCCGTAGTTTGCTCAATTTGATTTTCTTTAACATTTCTTTTGGAAAACTATATCCAATTTGAACGTTTTTAATTTTTAAATACGAAGCATCCTTTAAAAAACGGGTCGATGGGCGGGCATTATTTGATTTTGCTTCCCATGATGCGCGGGGTTGTGTATTGCTAGTTCCTTCGCCAGTCCAACGCTCATTATAGTATGATTGTGTTAGATTGAATGGTCGGTAAAAACCTTCAATATCTGTTGCTATCTGATAATACAATTTTTGTCCAAAAGCACCATCTGCAAAAAGAGAGAAATCTATCTGTTTATAAGTGAATCCTATATTTAAGCCAAGTGTTACTTTCGGAATGGCACTACCCATGTGAACTTTATCTTCGCTATTAATTACATTATCACCATTTTGATCTTTATATTTTACATCGCCCGGCATAATTTTACCGTCTTGTTTAGCATGAGTTACAACCTCGTATTCATTTTGGAATATTCCTTCCATTTCATACAAGTAGAACGATCCTATGGGATGCCCTTCTTCCGTTTTTGTAGCATAAACGCCATTGTCGATACGTCCGGCCAAAATAGGGTTTTCCAGTTCTAGCATTTCATTATAAAGTAGTGCTCCGTTACCTCTTATATAATAGGAAAAATCTTTGGATATATTATCGCGAAATCCTACAGTAAATTCTAATCCTGAGTTTAAAATCTTACCGGTGTTAAGAATCGGAGGCTCAGCATAACCCGCTGATGATGGTAAAGAAACACCCAATAGTAAATTGTCTGTGGTTTTGTAATAATAATCGATGCCTAATTCTAGCCTGTTGCTAAATAGATACATATCATTACCGATGTCAATTTGATTGCTGGTTTCCCATTGTACATCTGCATTTCTTAATTTATACGTAGCATACCCTTCCTGAGCCGTATACCCAAATGGATATTGATAACCGCTGCTTAAGCGCTCTAAGTATGCAAAATCTGGTATTTCCTGATTTCCAACAGATCCGTAACTAACTCTCAATTTCCATTGATCAATTACTTTACTATCTGCAAAAAAGTCCTTATCAATTCTCCAACCAAATGACATAGAATAAAAAGTACCCCACCTATTGTTTGCACTAAATTTAGAAGACCCATCTCTTCTAATTAATCCCGACAAATAATATTTAGCTTTTAAATTATAATTAACTCTTGAAAAGTAGGATAGCAAATTATTAGAAACCTTGCTTTCATTAGTTGTCATGATACCTAACCCATTACCCAGATATACTAATACCGGATTTTGGTCAGGGAAATCTCTATCAAATACTTCGGTAATTGAATGTTGATTATTAACATTTTCGGCACCCAGTATAACATTAAAATTATGGATGTCATTTTTAACTTTATAATAATTTAAAACATGGCTCATGATCCAGTTAAATGATGAACCATGTATTACATTTAACGAATTCGGAGCATTAATTCTATCATTGGTTCCCCAGTTTTTATTAAACCTTCGCTGTTTATAATCATTCTTGTCAACTCCTAAAATGGAAACTAAATTTAAATCGTCAGATATTTTAACAGTCGTATTAATATCTCCAAAAACACTAAATGCATTTTTTATATTCGCGGTATTTTTTAATAGCCCAACCGGATTGTATCCATCACCCATCAGGGAAGTAAATTCTGGCAAATCAACAAATTCGTCTGACTCATCATATATTGGAGTCATAGGATTTCGAAAAAAAGCATAGCGAACAGCACTTCCACCATTCCCCCCATATCCATCTCCTGAGCTCCCGACAATATTTGTTTCATCCTTCGAAATATTAATATTAGTTCCTACCACTAACCAATCTTTCACATCAGAAGTAAGGCTAATTTTACCTGTAATCTTTTTATAATCGCTGCCTATTAATATACCCTCTTGTCCAAAATAGCTTCCTGAAATATTATATTGTGTTTTTTCAGTACCTCCACTTACGCCCAAGTCGAAATTACTTAAATGTGCTGGTCTAAAAATAGCCTCAACATGGTTTATATTTGGCGTGTTGTTGAGAATTTCATCGGTTATTTTTGATCGCCATAACTCTGGATTATCTGGAATTGTTTTATTAAAATTATCTGCGGCCTCATTAAAAACTTCCGCATATTCATATTTATCAGTCATTTCAGGCAATTGGCCATGTCTCTGAACCCCATAACGTGCATTAAAAGATATTTGGGGAGGGCTGTTTTTGGACCCTTTATTAGTTGTTATTAAAACTACACCATTATTCGCCCTTGAACCATAAATAGCAGCCGAAGCAGCATCTTTCAACACACTAATCGATTTAATATCAGCAGTAGAGAGTGAATTCATTGCATCTTTGGTTGGTACACCATCAACAATATATAAGGGGTCTGTTTCACCCGTGACAGATCCCACCCCTCTAATTTGAACCTTAACTCCCTCGCCTGGTGCTCCAGTGTTTTGTGTTACATTAACACCTGCAGCTAATCCTTGCATAGCTTGAGAAACATCGGGAACAGCAATTTTTGTTAAATCATCACTTTTTAGTGTTGATACAGCACCTGTAACATCTGATTTCTTTTGTATGCCATAGCCTACTACTACAAACTCATCTAACATTTCAGTATCTTCAACAAGAACAATATTAAATTCGTTTTTAATACTTGCATCAACCTCTTGCTTTTTATGCCCCATAAATGAGAATACAAGAACCGGTGATTCCGGTATATTTGCAGGTTGAAAGGAAAAGTTACCATCAAAATCGGTAATAGTACCCTGGGTAGTACCTTTTATGATAATGTTTACACCAATAATTGATTCTCCATTATCGTCAACTACCTTGCCGCTATAGGTAACATTTTGTGCTATTGCAATACTTTGAAACAACATAAAAATGCTAAATATTAAGAGGCTTAAAATTCGTCTTTCCATTTTCATAACTTATTCAATTAAAATGCAATTACAGTTCCGTTTGCATATGTTTTCCCCTTACGATGCTCAATATCTGCTCCTTCAGGAATAGCTATTAATAATCTTGATGTTTGATTTTCAATACTGAACTCCGTATCAGATTTTACATTTTCAGCAATTATAGTTCCTGTTAACACATCATATAAATCAACAGCCTCCCCACTATGCGTATAAACAATATTTTTTACTTCATCAAATGGATTATAATAAAGGTATGTGGGATAAGCATCTGCACCATAAAAATCGGTAGCCAGGCAATTTAGACGTAATACCTGTTCAACATTTGTTGTTGAAACAATAGAACCAAAAACCCCCACGTGCGCTGAACCATAAATACTAAACATGGAGTGCTTAGGTTGATTTACAACCCAGTGTGGCCCATCCCCTAGTGCTACCGGAGAAACTCCTTTGAGCCTTTCATCATCATAAACATCAACTTTACGGATGCCTTCATACGCAATTATATTTCTGGTAATATCTTTTAAGTCAGGTAGCGATTGATTTTTATCGGGTATTTCGTAAGGATAAAACAGACGAGATGCATTGGTCGCATTAAGCATCCATTTACCTATTGAATTTGCATATTGAGGGGCATAGCGAACCATTGGAACTAAGGGCCACGCCATATCAAATGTATTCATTAAAAAAGCATAGCCTCCACCATCAATTAAGCTTCCCTGGAGTCCATGCACATCATATTCTCCAAAACGATCAGAAATAATCCCCCAGCCCGTACGTCCATCTTCAGCAATACAACCTTCAAAAGTCCAATCTAAAATTTTAGTTATATCAAATGAAGTATTGTATTCGGCATTTAAACGTGCTGCGGTAAGTGCTCCAAATGGCATCAAAACTTCGTAAAACCTACTTTCAGTTTGCGATTCCAGAGCATTCATTGCTGATATTGCTCCTTCCAAAAATTTCTCTTCACCAAACTTTTGATAAGCATTATATAATACATAAGCATGCCCTGCCGCTGCATCTTGTTGATATGGAATTTGATTCTTTTCCCCTGTCAGTGTAGAATAGTTAAAATACGAATAGTCGTAATTCCCATCCAATACCGAATCGGCCTTATAAAACTGTTCAGCTATTTTATATTGTAACTTATCAGCATTGTCAACCCCTTTAAAAATATCGGACACTGCATAATAGAGTACATTTGGAAATACATCGTACCACCAATCGCGACCATAACCACCACCTAATAATGCAACCTCCGGACAAGTATTATTCATCATAATATCCCACCCATTGTCGCTATTAAAATAGTTTTGAATCATTTTTACATAGTTTAAACTATCTTGATTTCTTTTATCAATTCCAACTAAGCCTGCACTCATTAATGCGCCCAATGAATTAATAGCCTCGTGAAACTCCCCTTTATTAACATGAGGCCCTTGACGCACATCACCTATTACAGTATATAGCCCGAAAGTTGATTGATTAATATTTCTTAAATTTGTATCTATCCATAAAAATGGTCGATAATCGCCTTCGGTTGTAGTGTCGAAAATAAACTCATCAAAATTTATTGCCTTTTCATGCCAATTCAACATTTTGTAAGGTTGTGGATGTAGGGGCATTTCAATCACCCTTTGAATTGACTCTTGCTTAACAGCCATTTCATTATGAGGTTTACAGCCTAATACAAAAAAAGCTACAATGGAAATTAAAATGTATATTCTACTCATAATTGAAATATTTATTTATTTACAATCTATTTTTATTGTAATTACTGTCTGCTTCATTTGTACGTTTAATGATATGCTTTGCCAATGGTATAGATAACAACTGCACGATAGCAATTATAGGCAGTGAATATTTTAAAGCAAATGTGTTAGAAATACCAAATGATAAGCCAATAAAAAGCATTAGACCAACAAAGCGTCCTACGTACAATCCAAATTCATGATTGAATAAGTATGCAAACTCACTTCGATTCTCCTTTTTAGATACAACATCGATAACTCGCATTTGTATTGGAAAATAAGCTATATCGTGTAGGGGTTGAAAAAGAACCTTCATTAGCATGAATATAATAACACCCATGGTTGAAAAAAGAATGGCGTTGGCTACGCTACCTATTACGAATGCTATAAGTCCGAATGTGAAAATATAAATACGATGCTTAGGTTTTGCAAATCGACCAAGAAAGTAGAGTATTATTGCAGTTACAGCTCCACTTATTGATTGAATAAGTCCGAGGGAATTTTCATCGCCCACTAAAGTCATTACAAGAATGGCCGGAGCAGTTACTAAATAGCCTTGAGCCAGACCTTTTAAACTTGCCAAAACCAACAATTTTTGCCAAAGTACATCAAACTTAAAAAATACAAAATTCTTTTGTTTCGGATTTCTAAATTTATCGCGATGAGCTACAATAGTTGCAATAACTGTTAAAAGAAACACCCCAATGGTGATTGTTTTATATGAAAACGATGCGGTTCCACCAAACCATTCGTATTTTTGGCTTGCAACAATAAACCATCCCACTACGAGTGGTATTATTATAGCAGCAATAGTATAGAAAAAAGTTTCCACTCCATAATAGTAGTTTCTATTATCATCATTAGTAGTATCAAGCGCCAGAAAATCGCGATTAGCCCAGAAAAAACCAAAGGAAACTCCCATTATTAAACCTACCAATGCTACACCTACGTGATCTAATCCCTCAAGGCTCATCATAAATATCATCGACAGCCCACTTAAAAGCATTCCCAGACTATACAGCCTCACAATTTTAACCGTTTTTAAAAGCAATCCGTTTATAAAAAAAGTTATTGGAATGCCTGTATATACAGCTAATTGATATACAGCAACCATTGTTTGATCGTTTGAGCTACGCATAATATATGCTCCCACAAAAATATCTATTACAGGTAGCACCAATGCATAAATCATATTTGTAAGAAGCACGGTGCGCATATCGCGCGGATGTGATTTGAAAAAATCAAATTCGCTTGTAAGTGCCTTAACTATTTTAGTCTTTTTCATAAATTATGCCTCCAATGTTTTTAGTAGTTCGGCCACAGAAAAATCAGCCTTACAGATTACTTCATCAGAAGCACCATAATATATTGTAACAATATCTCCACTCACAAAATGTCCGTTTGTAAATACTACATTACCAAAAAATCCTTCTTGCTCATACTTTGCTACAGGCTCCATTATTGGTTTTTCGCTTCGTGCAATCACTACTGAAGGGTCGTTTAAATCTAAAAGCAACAAGCCCAGACAATAGCGATGTTCCTCCGTTGCACCATGATAAATCTCGAGCCAACCTTTTTCAGTTTTTATAGGCGGAGCACCTGCTCCTACGCGAGCGCTATCCCACATTCCTTTTCTAGTTGTAGCTAATAATTTATGATTTCCCCAATGTAATCCATCAGGCGACTCAGCTATCCACATATAATTTCCACCTAGCTCTGGGCTACTTGGCCGATGCAATGCATAATATTTGCCATCTATTGGTTCTTCAAATAATGCACAGTCCTTATTGTGAGGGGGAAATATCATGCCCTTTCTTTCTATGGTCTTCCAATCTTTAGTGAAAATATATCCTACTGCAACAGCATATGGAGATACCATGGTATAGGTTAAATGAAAACCATCGGGACGTGTTGAAACTCTGCAATCTTCTATTCCAAAGCTTTCCAGAATTCCTTCACCAATTATTGGTTTATAGCCTTCTGGTTCATAAAAGTTTTCACCATCATTGCTACACACCAACCTTAAATGAGATAAAGTGGTGAGGTAATCTTTCCCTTTATAATTAATCACACGAGCATCACTTGCGTCTAAATCCGGATCGTCCTCGTTAAAACTTAATATTTCAATAGCACCTGCTGAGTTAAAAACAGGAAAACTAATTTTGCCTGGTTTTTGTAAAGGTCGTTCAGCAACACGTAATAACAACCAAGTTTTATTTTCGAATTGGAAAACACCTGGATTTAACAGACATTCAATTTCCATTCCCGGCATACTAGGGGATATGTCTCCAGGCTTTATTATAGGGTTTAATTTTGCTCGTTTTGCGATATCCATAATGTTATTTTTAAAAATCGTAACACAAACCTACAACTCTGTTATTTAAACATGATGCAAGATAGAACCAACAATGTATACCATAATCCCAAAATGCTGGGCTGGAACCATACAATACTGTTTTGACCACCCGGTTTACATTCCTCTGATTTTACCTGGTCGCTATTCAATAAAAACCTGCTAATTCAATTTACAAGTGGTCAAAAATTACACAAGAACAGATTATTGGGCATGATGCATACAATTATGGGAACTAAGTACACCATGTTACTAATTGTTTTTTTTTCTTTTATAAAAATATTTTGAATGGTTATGAAAAAACTTTATGCCACCATATTATACATGGCAGCTTTTATAGGACTTAGTTACGGACAACAGATTAATATTGATAAAATTGATTTGATGCCTAATGTTCCAACTCCTCTATTTATCCAGAACTGGCAAAATGTAACTTCAGCCTATGACACATTGGTTTTTTCCACATCAAGCAAAGGGACATACATGCCCTTAGTGCAACATTGGGAAAACGGTGTTATTAGAACAAACGAACCTTCTTTTGGATTGCCCAGTTATGTAGGTAGTCCTGTGCCAACTCGTGGAGAGGCCATTAATGTGTTACCTGCTCTAATTAGTGCTTCACTTATTGGAATAGATAAAACAAACCAATTCGATAAAAATTGGGTAGCAATGATTCGCGATTTTTTCAATCCTAAACAAGGTGTTTATGTCAATAACCCTGGTGGAAAAACTGGTCATGACTGGTGGTACGATACCATGTCTAATGTTTTCTTTTATCAGCTACGAAGCCTTTATCCTAATATATCAGAATTTGATATTCAGTTTAAGCGTGTTGCAGATAGTTGGCTGGAAGCAATTAAAGCAATGGGCGGCAGTGAAACCCCCTGGGAAATGCCCTATATGAACTATAGAGCATGGAATTTAGAGACCATGGAGCCCCTTGATGAAGGAGTTATTGAGCCGGAAGCTGCAGGTGCTATTGGCTGGCTACTTTACAATGCCTATCAAGAAACAAATAAAGAAATTTATAGAATTGGAGCTGAATGGTGCATTGAATTTCTAAATAGCTTAAATGAAAACCCAAGTTACGAATTGCAACTCCCCTATGGAGTTTATACAGCTGCCAGAATGAATGCTGAGTTAGGAACAAACTACGACATTGAAAAAATGGTTAACTGGTGCTTTAATGTCGGCCCTTTACGTGAATGGGGAGCTATTTTAGGTACCTGGAATGGCAATGATGTAAGTGGTATTATTGGCGAAACCAAAGATGGTTATCCCGATTATGCATTTTTCATGAATGGGGCCCAGCAATTTGGCGCATTGGTTCCCATGGTGAGATACGACGACCGTTTTGCTCGTGCCATTGGGAAATGGGCACTCAATGTTACCAATGCTTCACGTCTCTTTTACGGTTCATTTCTTGATCATGAACATCAAGACAACTATGATTGGCTTAGCCAATACGACAAAAACGGAGGAATAGCCTACGAGGCCTTCAAAGAGACCAAGTCAGGTGTTAAGGGTTATGCTACTGGAGATGCCATAGGCGGTGGATGGGCAGAAACAAATCTTGGTCTCTATGGTTCTTCTCATGCGGGTATTTTTGAAGGTGTAATTTCAGCTATTCATAATGACACCATACTTCAACTTGATTTATTAAAAACAGATTATTACGGAAGCGACGCATATCCCTCCTATTTATTTTACAATCCGCTTCATACAGCATCTAATATTGAAATGGATCTTCCTGCAGGCAAGTGGTCAATTTATAATGCTACTTTAAATAATGTAATTACCAGCAATACCTCAGCTTCAACAACCATTTCGCTCACTGCCAATGAAGGAACCATTATTGTACTTGTTCCCGGTAACGAAACGATTGAACATGCAGGCCAGAAAAGTTTGGCTGGAGGAATTGTTATTGATTATAATAATGGAATAGTACAAGAATCAAAATCACCCAGACTAAAGTCTATTGCTAGTAAAGATACATTGGTTGAATTTGATGCTAATACAACAATATATTGCAACGTGGCTTATGCTCTTGAACAAGCTATTAATTACCAATGGTTTATTGATGGTGAAAAAGCCATATCCGAAACTAAGGATAGTTTAGTATTTAAAGCTGGAAGTATAGAGAAACAAACACTTATTAAATGCATTGTGAGTGAAACTAGTGGTTGGACAGATTCAGCTAATACAAAAGTAACCACCATTAAAAAGGTTCCAACTCAACCTCAAATTAATAGAATGGAAGCTGAACCCAGAAAAATAAGCCCATCCGGCTCATCCACTTTAACGGTTTTTACTGCTGATTTGAACAACTCCCCCCTAATTTACACATGGACAAACATGGATGGAGATACTATTGGGAATAGCTCATCTATTATATGGAATGCACCCGATGAAGAGGGAACTTATAGTTTTTATTGCAAAGTAACAGCCCCAGGACAGATGACTGACAGTGCTACAATAGATATCCTTGTTAGAAATGAACAAATTCAATCTACACTTGTAGCCCATTATCCATTCAATGGAAATGCCAATGACATTTCCTTTAATAAAAACCATGGCACTACACAGTTTATTGAATATCAAAGTGAATCCGATTGTTTCTTGGGTAAATCGGCATTTTTAAACAACACTCAATCTTTAGTACGCATTCCAAATAATACCAATCAACAAGGAAATGATGCTGTTGCAATTGCATTTGCATTCAAAATAAATAAAGTCTCAACCCATGAGGCGTATATTGTTTCGCATGGCAGTTATCAAGAACGTTGGAAATTCTCTATTTCAGCAGGAAAACTTCGCTTTACCATGAAAACAACATCTGAAATATTAGATATAGACAGTGATGTATTGGAAAAAAACAAATGGTATGAAGTTGTGGGACAGTACTCAGGAACCGAGCTTGAGCTCTACTTAAACAAGAAACTTATTGCATTTAAAGCATTAAATGGACAAATTGCTGTTACATCAAAAGACATTTCAGTTGGACAAATGTTGCCCGATAATTTCGATTATGGTTTTTCAGGATATATTGATAATTTGCTTATTTTCAATGGCACTCTAACAATAAAAAAGATTGAAACATTACATGATATGCATAATGAAATTGATTTTACTAGTAATTCAAAACAGATTACTTGCTACCCCATCCCTGCAAAAGATGAAATCAATTTAGTTCTCCCAAACAAAAACAGAGTGAAAATAGCTATCTTTTCAGTAAGTGGAACATGCCTATATAAAGAATCAATTATTGCTGATGAAAAATCTTCCAATCATACAATAAACATATTTAATTTAGAGCCGGGGGTTTACCTTCTTAAGGCTGTGACAAATAATGAAAACTATACAACTAAAATAATTAAATCAAATGTCTTCTAATATTTACTTTCTCATTCGCATCTAATCAATTATTTTTTGATTTTTACATCAATTAAATTATCCCTCAAATCCGCAGATAAATAATTTTGTTTGAAAAATAATCATTTTTAGTTTTGAATAGGGGATTTCTTGTCTATTAATTGAGGTTACACTTCAATTATTAGTCAATAAACCTGAACATTTTTAATTTTTTTTCTGACCCAATCACTTTTTATTGTCCATGTTTATGTTGCGCACTGCCACGATGTACAATGTGCAGATAAACAGGGCGTTAGGTTTTGCACATAAGCACACCAATCCCATGATTGCCACCTGTTTATGTTTTTTCACTCTAATAATAGATGGTATTTCTTGGTAGTAAATAGTTTTAGTATGTGTTGCCTGCCTTGCTTTATCCATTTTGATGGTACAACCATAAAACGAAAAATAAATTTCTTCAACCTGAATGCCGGCTTTATAAAATCTAACTTCCGACTAATAAATTCAGTCAGATAATGGAACAGGTTACGACAGATAGCCATCATTACCATGAAAACAGTGTTTTCGTGCAAAAACGAAAAGGGCATTTTCTTCCACAAAAAATCATTGTTCATCTCATCGAACAGGCGTTCGCTGTCGCCCCTGTTGTTGTAGAATTCGATTACTCCAAGGTCGGACATTTCAGTATTGTTGGTCATGATAGCCCGGTACGTAAAGCTGTCACCGGTAAACAAATCTCCCTGCCCGTCGGTGTTTTTCTCCTTTGACACCACGTAACGGTATGTTTTATCCCAACCAAACGGGGCATATTGAATAGAGGCAACCTGGTATTCCTTAAACCCAATGGTCACTGTTTTCCAGTCGCTTATATCCTTTATTTGGCCTAAAAGGTTTGCGCACCGTTGTGCCCTTATGTAGAAAAATTCACTGTTGGCTTCCACTACGGGGATGACCGTTTGGTCGAACGAGCCACAGTCCATACGACTGTGTTTTACCTTTATGCCGTGTCCGGCCAATAAACCATACGCCCGTGACAATGTTTCGTCTTGCCTGTACTTAACATTGCTGTTGCCGTTGCGGTTTTCGATATACACAGGGTGGTTGCTTATTGAAGCAATACCAGGGAAATAGCCATCGGCCTTTTTGTAACTGCGTTTTGAATCGTATTTTTCAGTAGGTATAAACTGGTTATCGTAATCGAACACGTACCCTTTATTGCCGGAGGCCAATTGTCCGGCATTTACCAGAAGCCTTACCATCAGGTTGTTCATTGCCATGTTGACATTGAATTCATGTGATATGCCGGTGTCGGATATAAATGTTTCTTTTGGGGTGGACAGTTCCTTTTGCATCCTGAGCAATGTGTCGGCAGAGCAAACATTAAAATCTTTCACTTGCCCAAGCTCTCCTCGAAGGTGTTCGGTAATGTCCTCGGCACATTCGCCACCACAAAGGGTCATAAGCATATATGACCTGAAAAGGTCGCTGAAACTATATTCAGCCCTAACGCCCCGGCTACCAAGTAGTTGGTCAATTGTTGAGCAAATGCCTTTATTAACTATTATTGAATTTGCGAAATTTATTCCGCCAAATGAATTGATTTTCGAAGTAGAATATGTAATTTTCATCCGCGACGATGTTTTTCACCTAAATAAGTGAAAAATATTCAATCGGGCAAGCCTTGTAGATACTAATTTTACTGGGCTTCCCGATTTTTTAACATTAATAACTGCGGATTTGAGGTTATCAGAAAAACAAAAAAATGAAAACAATAATCCTTAGCTTCGTATAAATTACAAAAAAATGAAATCGAGATTATTCACAGTGTTTTTATTAGTTTCCCTTTTTTCATATAGCTATGAAAATACGAAAATACAACACGAACATATAAGAAATGAGAATGGTCTATCGAATAGTGCTGTTACAATAACCTATGAAGATTCCAGAGGTTATATCTGGTTTGGAACCTGGGACGGTTTAAACAGATATGATGGTAGCGAAATAGTCATTTTTAAACCAGACCCTTCAAAACAGGGGTCAATTAGTAACAACATAATAAGAGACATTTTTGAAGATAAAAACGATAACCTCTGGGTCGTAACTGAAAATGGCATTAACCGGTATAACTATTCAAACGATACATTTGAGGCGTACCTTGTAGATTTCAACACCAAAGAATATAAAGAAAATCGTTTCTCAGCCAAAGCAGCAAATGATGGCTCCGTTTATTGCCTTATAAAAGAAATTGGTTTTTATAAATATGATACTAAAAACAATGCTTTTAACATTTTACGAAACTTTTCGAGTAAGGATGTTATTAATTTCTTTATTGATTATGAAAACAATGCATATTTTATTTCAAAAAGTGGGCTGGTCGAACATTATTCGCTAAACTCCTATAGATTAATTAAAGAATATAATTTAAATTACACGATTAAAACTGATAAAAACTGGTTGGTTAGAATAGACTCCCTGCACTATATTGCTCACTCACCAGTAGTTAGTGAATTGAACTTTATTTGCATTGAAAAAAACAATTTCATTAGCATTACTTTACCCTCAAAACATATGCTTCCTACTACAATTAATGTGGATAAAAGCAATACAAAGGTCTGGATAGGATGCAATAATGGTGAAATTGCAAGCATTGAAAATTTAAACTCACAAAAACCAATCATAAAACAAGTTCCATTTAAAAAAGTATCAAAATCAAGCATTAAAATATGGGATATTTCAGAAACAACATCTGACCTGTTATGGATAGGAACAGATGGAAATGGTGTTCATAAATATTCATTCAATGGAAAACCTTTCCATAGCTTAACTAAGGGTGATTTATCAAAACGAAACCTTTCTCATAATATTGTTCGTGCCATTAATGAAGATGTAAATGGGAATATTTATGTTGGCACGCGTGGTGCCGGGTTAAACAAACTTAAGAAAGGACACCCTACTCAACATATTGATTTAAGCAACGGCCTTTCAAACAATGCAGTACTCTCGCTGGGAACCGACAAGTATGAAAATTTATGGATTGGGACGGATGGTGAAGGAATTGATATGTTAGATGAAAAAAATGGCAAAATCTATCACTTCCCAACTGATTTTAAAAACGCTCCGAACATAAATTTTAGTTCTGTTTATGCAATTTGTGTTGATGCCTTTGGCGATATATGGCTAGGCACCAGTGGCTACGGAATTATTCAACTCCGAATTAAAAAAAATAAAAACAAGAGTTACACTGTAATGCATTGGGATCAGTTCAAATCTAGCAATGAAAACGGACTAGTGAGTAATATCGTTTATGCCATTGTTGAAGGAGAACCTAACATACTTTGGGTAGGAAGCAGAGGCGGTGGCCTGCAACAATTTAATACTTTAAACAAAAAGTTTCAACGTTTACAAATAAAAGGTAAAGATATACTTAATAACAATGATGTCCTTTCGATATGTTATGGATACAATCAAGAGCTATGGGTTGGAACCAGCGGTGGCCTTAACCGCATTAACTTATCAAACCGACCACTAGAAGCAACCTACTTTTCTGAAAATACGGGTCTTGCCAATAATACGATACACAGTATTGAACAAGACAATGCAAAAAACATTTGGGTAAGTACTAATAAAGGTCTTTCTAAAATAGAAAGAAATACAAACACTATTTCAAACTTTTTTACCACCGATGGACTTACTAATTTTGAATATACCGACGGTGCTTCATACCGAAGCTTAAAAAGTGGAAATATTTACATGGGGGGTATTAATGGTATTGATTGGTTTCATCCTGATTCTATATCCATGTCAAAAGATTTTCCACAATTATTGATTACTGATTTTTTCATTAATACGGAGAAGCAAATTGCTGGTAAAAAAGGTTCGGCACTCTCCAATCATATCGATAAAACGGACACTCTATATTTACGTGAAAAACAGAATTTTTTCACTTTTTCATTTACAACACTTAACTTTCATAATAAAACAAAAACCAAGTATTCTTATAAACTGGAGAATTTCTATCCAAAATGGACAACGGTAAAAAATGGTCGTAATATTTCATTTACAAATGTACCCCCGGGAGAATATATATTTAGAGTGCGATGGACCAACAAAGATGGAATATGGAACACAAAAGAGCATGCAATATTCATTAAAATTAAACCTGCGTGGTATAAAACTATATTAGCATATATAGTTTATTTTTTGGTGGCATTAACACTTATAATTCTTGCCTTCCGATTTTATGTCTGGAGAGTAAAAGAAAAAAATAAACTTGTTATACAAGAGGTTAAATATCACAAACTTGAAGAGATTAACCAATACAAACTTCAATTTTTCACTAATATTGCTCATGAATTCAGAACACCACTTACCCTAATAATGGCAACTGCCATTTCTCTTTTCGATAAATTTGAAAATGACGCAATCCTAGGGTCTTCTCTAAAAACCATTCATAATAATTCGAAAAGGTTAATCGTCCTAATTGATGAATTAACCGATTTCAGAAAAGTAGAAACAGGCAATCGTGCTTTAAAAGTTCAATCTTCAAACCTTTCTCAAACTATTGGTAAAATAACGGAGTCTTTTCGTCCTTTTGCCGAACAAAATAAAGTCATGTTAAGTATTGATAATGTAAATCATATAACAGGTTGGTTTGACACAAATGTTGTTGAAAAAGTAATTACTAATCTAATCTCAAATGCCATTAAATACACACCAAAAGGCGGTAAGGTTATTGTTAAAATTGAACAATTGGATAAAAATGCAATAATTTCAATAATTGATGACGGGATTGGAATCCCAAAAGAAGTGCAAAAAAAAGTGTTTAATCGATTTTTTTATCAATTTAGCGAATTGCCAAAATTAAAAGGAGCCCCTGAAGGTTCCGGCGTTGGACTCGCTTTATCTAAAAGCTTAATTGACTTACACCGTGGAACGATTTCACTATCGAGCACAATGGGCAAAGGTTCTACATTTAAAGTAACCCTGCCAATTCACCTGGATTATTTTAAAAATGAGGAAATTTCTTACTCAAAGAACATCTCTCCTCTTTCAAATGACCCATACCTGGAATTTATTCCACAACAATCTCAAAATAAATCCACTTCTACTTCATCAAATTCAATTAATATACTTGTCGTTGACGATAACTTACAAATCAGAGAATTACTGAAAGATGTACTGGATGAATACAATACTATTGAGGCAGAAAATGGACAAGATGCGGTTTCAATTCTTACTGCTGAAAATGTTGACATTGTAATAAGTGATGTTATTATGCCAACCATGGATGGCCTTGAACTTTGCAGACACGTTAAACAAAATTTTGACACCTGCCATATTCCTGTAATACTACTAACTGCAAAGGGAAGAATTGAACATAGAATAGAGGGCATAGAAGAGGGAGCAGATAGTTATATACCAAAGCCCTTTGACCCCCGCCATTTAAAAGCACGTGTTTGTCAATTAATTGATTCCCGAAATAAACTCCGCAAAACAATTTTAAATGAAGGGATTATACCTGCTGATTTTATGGAAAAACACGATACCAGAGATTCAAAATTTATAAAATCGTTAAATGAATTCATTTATAAAAACATTGATGTTGCGGAACTAAATGCTGAATCAATGATCGAAGAAATGAATGTCAGTAAAACTCAATTATACAGAAAAGTAAAAGCCCTAACCGATTTAACTCCACATGGATATTTAAAAAAAATTAGAATTAAATCAGCATCACAGTTATTAGAGTCTACCGATTTAAGTGTTTCTGAAATAATTGATAAAACGGGCTTCAACAACAGAACCTATTTCTATAGAACATTTAAGGAGGAATTTGGCACCTCCCCAAAAGAATATATTAAACAATTCAATTCATCAAACAAGTAATCCGTCACTTTAAAGAAGTATAAGTGAATGGAGTTTGAAAAATATAAATTTCAGGAAAAGCCACCAAGAATAAATATTCATTTAAACCTCTTTAATTAATGCTGTTTTTAACCAATCAAAAACCTCATTAAGTTTATATGACACAACTTGGAAATTCTTATTACTAACCTCAACCGTCCTCCCTCATCGCATCCATCTTACTTTCAAAAGCTTTCACACCGAAATTCACCATGCCACGCAACCTTTTCTCCATTCACCCATCATATATTTCAAATAATTGAGGAAATACAGAAAGACAAATTGGGGGAAATTCAAAAAGAACCGGTAAATTTATCGTTTAAAAAAGAAGATTGGAGTATCTTGAAAAAATCATAAAAGATTGCAAGGCCGGTAACAATAAGGCTCAGGCAACTTTATACCGGCTTTATGCCCCGAAACTTTTTGGGGTATGTATGCGCTATTCGCGCGACCAGACAGAAGCCGAAGACATTTTACATGAAGGGTTTGTACGGATATTTGAAAAGATTGGACAATACAAAAACACAGGTTCATTCGAAGGATGGATGTATCGCATTGTGGTAAACATTGCTCTTGAACACTATCGCAAAAAAAAACGCTTACAAATAGTAGAAGATGTAACATTTTACGACAATCAGGATAAAAGCAACATAAACCTTGAGAGCCTGAACGAGCAACACCTTCTAAAACTAATACAAGAACTATCGCCCCAGTACAAAATTGTTTTCAACCTCTATGCGATTGATGGATACTCACATAAAGAAATTGCAGATATGCTGGGCATAAGTGAAGGTTCGTCGAAATCGAATCTGGCACGTGCCCGAAAAACATTACAGAAAAAGCTTTATCAAACGGGATATTTGGAAAAAATATATGCAGAATAATGAAGAAAATATTGACAAACTGTTTCGCAGCCAATTAACAGGTTACGAAATAAGTCCGCCTCCGGGTGTTTGGGACAACATTACTTCTTCGCTGGTTACTAAGCGCAAAAAAAGAAGAGCTGCCTGGCTATGGACAGCATCTGCTGCTGCCTCCATCGCGCTGGCATTTATTCTTGGCTGGCACCTGTCTGACCAGCCATCTGAACATAATGCATATATGGCCGAACTGGAGCTCATAAAAACCCAGGTTTCCAAAGAAGAATTAACAGAGCCAAAAATCGAACAAAAAATTGAAATAAAAGACGAACAAAAAAATATTGCGTCGTTTAACAATTCTCCAAAACATGTACAACTGGCAGAAAACAAACAAACATACGAAAACAAAGCCCAATCTACCCCACCTACATATTTAACTTCGTCTGATGTAATAATTAATAAACCGGTTATAAACGAAAATTTAATTCAGAAACACAATAAAACAATGCATTTATCGGAGGCAGACCGTATGATTATAAAGTCAAATATGGCCAAAGTGGAAGCACAACAAAACAAGAAAGCTGAGCCGCATCAAAGCAAATGGTCTGTAGGTATAAAAGCATCACCTGAATACCGCTTTGATAACCTACTGACTCAGAATTATGAATATACAGCTTCCGAACGCGATTTTTCGATGGCTGCACAAAACAACATAAACACAACTTATACTTCAAATGTTTCGGGCGGAATATCCGTTTCGTACAAAACAAGTAAACGTCTTTCGTTCATAAGTGGCATTAACTATAATGAATTAACCCAATCGGCTAATAATATTGCCCTTGCTTTTGCAGGACATAACTGGGTGAACAACACCCTCGAAGCTGAATATACTACCAACGATGTAGAGCCTGTTCGTTCTGCAAGCACCGGCAATAATGCCATAATCAGCACCAGTGCCGGACTTGCCAATATTAAAATGCCCCAAGGCGTACAACTGGCAAAAGCCCAGCCTATGTATTCTTCAATAGCCACAGCTGCAGAGGAATACAACTACGAACAAAAAGCAGGATATATTGAAGTACCTCTACTTATGAATTATCAGGTCATTGATAAAAAAGTAGGTTTACACTTGCTGGGTGGTATAAACACCAACTTTCTGGTATCGAACGACGTATATCTTTCGCAGAATGATAACTCAATTGCAAGTGGAAACATTGAAGGATTGCGCGATATTACATTCAG
>JAQICB010000032.1 GCA_027858745.1 Bacteroidales bacterium | reverse complement strand
AATGGCAATGCAAGCTCCTGCCATTGCTATTCGGTGATCATTATTTGCATGCATACGTCCACCCGAAACGGTACCGCCATACACAAACATTTCATCTCCTTTATTTTCGATACGAATTCCCAGTTTTGCACATTCTGTTTGCAATACAACAGCTCTATCGCTTTCTTTAAATTGCAAACGGGAAACTCCTTTTATTACTGAAGTTCCGGTGCAATGAGCAGCCAATGCAACCAAGGGTGGAAATAAATCGGGGCATTCCGTAGCATCAAACTCAAAGGCTTGTAATTTGCGGTGAGAAACTGTTACGGCACGCTCGTCTTTTTCAATATGAGCACCGGCAGATGCCAATGCATCCAAAATAGCAATATCAGCTTGTTTGGAATCGGTTCGTACATTTTCTACCCGAACCGAACCACCTAAAGCTCCGGCAACAAGCAAAAAAGAGGCACCACTCCAATCACCTTCAACAGTATATTCTTGTGGAATATATGATTGTTGAGCAGCTACCCGAAATAGTTCATAATTCTCATTAATTGCCTCAACCCCAAAATCCTGCATTATTTGCAGAGTCATATCAACATAAGGTTTGCTTTTCAAATTTGAAACATGAAATTCGGTATCATGTTGAGCTAAGGGACTGGCAATAAGCAATCCGGTTAAAATTTGCGAACTCAGCGAACCATCAAGCTGTGCTTTTCCTCCACGAATAGGACCGCTAACTTCAACAGGCACATATCCATATTTTGTAAATACTTCCACTCCAAGCTCTCGTAAAGGTTCAACAAGCATAGAAATAGGTCGTGTTTTCAAAGATCCTTCACCTGTAAGCGTTATTTTTTGATGCCATAAGGAAGCTATAGGAGTAAACATTCTGATACCTAAGCCCGATTCTCCACAACTCAAAGTCAATAATCGAGGTGAAAAATCACCTTCGATAGTTACTGTCTTGCCGTCAACAACAACATCAGATCCTAAATCAAAAGCAATACCCAATGCGGCATCACTATCGTTACTCGGTGTATACCCATGTAAAACAGAGGTTCCCTGAGCCAAACATGCTATTGCTATAGCTCTCTGCATCATGCTTTTTGACGCCGGAGCCTGAAGTGTTCCTATAATTTTTCCGGGTCTTATTGTTTGCATATACCTATATGTTCGAGTTCCTGAATAATAATATCAGCATTTGTATCCTTCATTTTTTTTTCTGTGCTAAACACAATATCCGCAGTTTCGGCATACATCCCCTTTCGTTCAGCATAAATCTCCTCCAACTTTTTCTCCGGATCTGCCACTTGTAACAAAGGACGTTTTTGAATATTGGTGCGGGCTATAATAGCCTGTGGCGTGGCAAAAAGCCATACAACTAATGAGTTAGTATTCAACACTTTTCTATTCTCTTCATGCGTTACAATTCCACCTCCGCACGACAAAAGAGTCGGATTCGGCGAATTAAAACCTGAAGCTAATTCGTTCCGTTCCAATTTACGAAAATGAGCTTCTCCATCCTGTGCAAAAATATCTGAAATAGACCGCTGTTCCTTTACGACAATTTCATCGTCTGTATCTTTAAAATCATAGCCGATTTTTTCTGCCAAGACTCTCCCATGGCTCGTTTTTCCCGAACCCATAAGACCAATTGTTGCTATAGTATGTTTTTTATCTCCTAAAGCTTGTGCATCAAGACCTGCACGCAATAATTGTGTATGCGGCATTGTTCCCAAAAAATGAAAATATGCCAATTGAGCCTGATTTACCAACCAATCGTCAGCACTCACAATCATACAATTGCGAGCACGTGCATCGGTAATCAGTTGAGAATCAGTGTAATTTGCATCAAAAACAATATGCCTTTTCCGTAATGCATCCGCATTCACCGGATTAACATGCTGACTGAGAGCAGATACAATAATGTCGTGCGTTTCTAATAAAGCATTCAAATTTTCGATAGGTTCACATGCACAGTTTAATTTTTGTGCAAGACTACCTGCCTTTCCAAAAGTCCGATTTACAATTGTCAATTCAGCCCCCTCCTTTACAAGTCCGTAGGCAGCAGCTTTTCCGGCACCACCGGCACCAATTACCACACATTTTTTTCCTGCAATAGAAATACCGGCATCTTTAAAACTTTGTGTAACCCCGAAATAATCGGTATTATAGCCGTGCAATTTGCCATCTCGGGTCACAATTGTATTTATGCTGCCAATTATTTTTGCCTCATCGTGAATAACGTCAACCAAACGCAACATATCTTCTTTGTACGGAGCAGTCACATTCATTCCCGAAAGTCCCATATGTTTATACATAAAAACAGCCTGTTTTGCATGTTTTGCAGCAAGTCTGAAATACGCCGCATCAATCTGTTCGTGAGCAAACACAGAGCGAAACATACCGGGACTTTTACTGTGAATAACCGGACGACCGGTAACAGCGAATAATTTGGTTTGAGACACCGTCATACAATAATTTTATATTTTCAAAAATGGTTTCATTTCATCTACGGTCAATTGCCCGGGAGCAGTAATACTTTCGACAGATAAACAGGCAAACGTAAAAGGACTGCCAAGAGCAATATTTGCTACTCGGGTAATTTTCCCCTCCTCACCCATCGCAAGTGCCACAAGTGGTCTTTCAGTTTGATACAAACTCAACAAGCGAGCACTGTCTTGAACCGTTTGTGCCGTTGTTGCAATTTTAACAATATCAGCTTTTTCTTCGAATCCTTGTTTAATTAAAGCTTCAAGTTCATCGATAGAAGGTGTTGATTCATAGTTATGATACGAAATTATAATCTGACAGTTATGAGATTGTGCAAAGGGAATTATTTCCTCTTTAACTTCATCAGAAGCATCGATTTCGATATCAACATATGCAGCACCATTTTCAATAGCTATTTTCAACAAGCCAATTCGCTGTTCATCAGCAACTATGTCCGGGCGACAGGTTGCTATGAGTTTTGATTCAGATTTTGAAAAAACAAAGGCAACATCCTTTGGCGAAAAGCCTGCCATATCAATACGAATCTCAGCCAATTCGGCCATATTTGCAATACTAATTGCCTTGCCACGATGTTTTTCGGGGATACTAATACAAATCATAAATAATTTTTTCTAATTCAGATAATGAAATTTTTTCTACTATAGACGAACCAATACCGGTAAGTAATACAAAATGTATATCTCCACCTTCACGTTTTTTATCGTGCTTGAGTGCAGAAAACAAGTCTTCGGGTGATAAATTAATTTCAGTTGGCATGCCAATTTTTTCAAGTAAGCACTCAATACGTTCCGCGGAATCTTGAGCTAACAAACCACGACGAACAGATATTTTAGCCGCTATTACCATACCTAAGCCAACAGCCATACCATGCGGAATTTTTTGAATTTTTTCAAAAGCATGTCCAAATGTATGTCCAAAATTCAATTTTCGTCGCTCCCCTTGTTCACGAGCATCCGCATTTACCACATTCGATTTTATAAGGATAGAATCATACACAAACCGAGTAAAAATATCCGGATAATCAGTATGAATTTTATCGGTATTTTGTTCAATATATTCAAACAGTGGCAGTGATGCAATAAGACCATGTTTAATTACCTCTCCCATACCGCACAGAATTTCTTCCTGCGGCAGAGTTTTCAACATATGCGAATCGCAAATCACAAATGATGGTAAATTAAAATTACCAATCATATTTTTGTACCCTCTAAAATTGACCCCGTTTTTTCCGCCCACACTTGCATCAACCTGACTTAATAATGTTGAAGACACAAAACCGAATTCAATACCGCGCATAAAAATAGATGCAGCAAATCCTGCAACATCGCAGACAATACCTCCTCCTATAGCAAGTATAAACGAAGAACGATCAAACTCGTGAGCAACCAATTCATCAAAAATAAGACTAAGAGAATCCATTGTTTTGTAAGACTCACCAGGCTGCAATTGAATAACAACATCAGCAGAAGGAAACGAATCGGCATATAATTCATATACATGAGTATCGGTAATAATTGCTGTTTTCTTATCAGGCATATATTGAACAACATTTTGCAATGTTTCGCCTGCAAGAATAGTAGAATTACCAATAGAACTTGTAATTTCGAGTTTTTCCATTATGAATTTAATATTTCCGTTTGAATATTAATTGACTCTTGATGTACCGCTTTAAATAACTTTTCTATAAACTCATCACTCAAACCCTTAGAACTACCATTTTCTTGAGCAGATTCAATAATATGTTCCCATCGAGTTGTTTGCAAAATACGAATATTTTTTGCTTTTTTATGCTTTCCGATTTCTTTTACCACATTCATGCGTTTTTCGATAATTTCGAGTATTTCATCATCAAGCAAATCAATTTGCGAACGCAACTCATCGAGTGACTTCGCAAATGCCTCATCATTGGTAGTTTCGGGACGTACAATAAGTTTTTTCAATAAATCAGCAACTTCAGCAGGAGTCAGCTGTTGTCGTCCATCACTTAAGGCAACTTTCGGATTCGGATGCGATTCGATAATAAGGCCATCTTGTCCTAAGTCCAAAGCTTTTTGAGATACTTCAAATACCATTTCAGATTTTCCGGCAATATGACTTGGGTCACAAATTATTGGTAAATTTTTCAATCGGCTCCGCAATTCAATCGCCACCTGCCATTGTGGTAAATTTCTATATTTAGATTTTTCCGAGGTCGAAAATCCGCGATGAATAGCCCCCAATTTGGTAATACCAGCACCGGCTATACGCTCAATTGCCCCAATCCACAATTCCAAATCGGGATTTATCGGATTTTTCACTAAAACAGGAATATCAACACCTTGCAGAGCATCCGCAATTTCTTGCACCGCAAATGGGTTTGCAGAAGTACGGGCACCAATCCATAAAATATCTACTCCCATTTTAAGAGCCTCGTATACATGTTTCACATTTGCCACTTCGGTAGACGTAAGCATACCGGTTTCTTTTTTCACCTTTTGCAGCCATTTTAAACCAACAGAACCAACACCTTCAAAAGTATTCGGACGAGTACGTGGTTTCCAAATTCCTGCTCTAAAAATCTGCACACCACTTTCCTTCAAAGCATGAGCTGTAGTCAACATTTGTTGTTCAGTTTCGGCACTACACGGGCCGGAAATTATAAGTGGTCTTTCCGGGTTTACACCCCAACTTTCAATAGGCTCAATCTCTAATTGTAATTCCATAATTATGTACGTATTATTATTATTTAATTATTTATCTAACACTGCTCGTATTTTATTTGCCTCTTTGATTAAATCATAAAGGGCATCATTATTTTTATCTGCAATAACCTGCTTAAATCTCTGTAAAACATCGATATACTTATCGATAGAATCGGTAAGAAAATCGGCATTTTGTTGAAAAATCGGCGTCCACATATCTGTTGAACTTTTTGCAATTCGCACGGTTGAATCAAAACCACTACCAGCCATTTCGAAAATTGCTTTTTCATCCTTTTCAATTTCCTGCACGGTAAGACTCAAGGCATAGGCAATAACATGCGTCAAATGAGATACATAAGCAATATGCTTATCATGTTCTTCAGGTGACATATATAAGATATTCATGCCAAGAATAGAATATAATGTTTGCGCTTGTTTCAATGCGAAATCACTACTTAACTCTGCTTCACAAATAATAGTCTTTTTTCTCTTAAACAAATCAGCAAAGGCGGCTTCAGGTCCTGAATTTTCGGTTCCTGCCATTGGGTGCGACGCCACAAAATTTCCCCGTTTCGGATGATTTTCGACAACTTTACAAATTCCCGCTTTGGTAGATCCCACATCAATTACAACAGATTGTTCAGGGATACCATCTAATACGTGGGTAATTATCTGCCGAGCACCATCAACAGGAATAGCCAGCACACACAAATCGCAGCGTGTAATAGCATCATCGAGTTCCGCAACCTCATCAACAATTCCCAACTCAAGAGCTTTGTGTGTATTCGCAGGATTTTTATCGACACCAACAATATGTGTCTGAAAACCGCGAATTCCCATTGCCATGGAGCCACCAATAAGACCGGTACCTATAATAGTTATATTCATATTGTCTAATTTAAAATTTCATGATTAAATTTCTCATCACGTTTATATTCTCCTAAAACCGAAAGATTCGATACAATTTGTAATACCTCCATCAAGGCCTTATCATAGTTTTCTCTCTCTCGCCACTCAATATCAACATAAAACGAATACAAATACGGATGTCCCAAAATGGGTAAAGATTGTATTTTCGTTAAGTTCATCGAATTATTTTTAAAAACCTGCAAGACATCAGCCAATGAACCCGGTTGGTGACCGGTTTCGAAACACAATGAAGTTTTATTATTTTCTTCCGCATTCACAGATTGACGAGATATTATCATAAACCGTGTATAATTCTTTTTATGTGTTTCAATTTCACGAGCCAAAATTTCCAAACCATACAACTTTGCTGCATATTCACTGGCAATAGCAGCAGCAAGTGTTAATTTTTCATCGGCAATTTTTTTGGCACTCGAAGCCGTATCTGACCACTCAATAAGTTTCATATTTGGTTTCTTATCGAAAAACTCTTTCGATTGTGCAATTGCAATAGGGTGAGAATAGACTTCCATAATATCCGACATTTTCGTACCCGGCAAAACCATTAAATTTTGAGTAATATGAATACTTAATTCACCAATTATCTTGGTTTTTGACTCTTTTAAAAGATTATAGTTTTGCATTAAACTTCCTGCAACAGTGTTTTCAATTGCAACAATACCAAATTCAGCTTTATTTGATTGCACGGCACGAAACACATCCTTAAATGTATCACAATAAAGACACGAAACATCTTTACCAAAATAATCTTGAGCTGCTATTTCGTGAAAAGCACCTTTTATCCCTTGTATTGCCACATTATTTGCCATAATAGTTTGTTTATTAGTCTCCAAAAAAAAAGCCCCGGTACTCCGAGGCTTTATATATTTTATGTATTTTAATTAAATTTACACATACAAGCCTCGCTTTTGTTTAAAGAACCAAAAGTAGTAAAAATTTGTATATGTAAATAAAAATTTTCTCATTGTATACGTATTATAAAGAAATACCTACATATGCATAGAATCGTTCGTTATGAGGATTCAATGTAATTGCACCTTTCATAGGAATAGAGAATGAATCGGTTACGGTAATTGTTTTCTCTTTTGAAAGTGTGATATTACAAATTGCGAATTCACCAACAGTTCCCCACTCAGGGCTTGTTACATATCGGCCGTCACCTGCACCGATTGCGAAATCGAACAAATCAAAAGCATACGAAATTTCTCCGTAAAAATCTTGAGTGCTTTCACCAAGTTCATTTTGGAAAAACATTAAACCACCAAAGAATTTTAAATCATAATATTCATATTCAATAAATGGCTCAAGAGCATGAATTTCGCCTAAATTATCAAAATTATACCCAAACACATTTCCATGACCGAAATAATCTGTTAATCCGATAGTAACACCAAACGGAAATGCATACGAAGTATATAAGTTTATTTCAAAGGCTTCGTCAGATCCGGTATTGATATTATTCCATGCACCAAGAGTGAAATTATTTGATGTATATTCCACATAAGGTTGAATAGCGACACCGGTACCGGATTTCAAACCACGCCATACATAACTACTCATGATATCCATTCCCATATCAAACGATATAGACTGTTTTTTTTCTTCAGCAGGTTCTGTTAACGATGCTTCTTGTGCAAATGCGGAAGACATAGACACAGCTATTAAACTGAGCATTGCCAAAATTTTTGTTGTATTTTTCATATTCTATAGTTTTAGTTTTTACAATTATTGAAGCAAATGTATAATATAATCTTTTAATAATCAACATAAAAACACATCAAAATAGGTAATAAATTAAAATAAACTCATTTGATTCGGCGATCCGGACTGATTGCTCGCGTCGTTTTTCGACTCATCAGATTTTTTATCTTCTTGAATATCAGGTTTATGCGGAGCGCTATCAATTTCATCATCACCATCATCATTCACCGGTTCTTCGTGTAGCGTTGGTTCTTTTTCAAGAGGTTCGATAAATGATATTTTTTTCACCATAAAGGTTGTTATACGTTTTCCACGAGCTTTCACTCCCTTCACCGCAATAAAATCCTCCACATCAATAATTTCATTTTCACGATCGGCATGTTTACCACCAAATTGTATTTCAATTTGCGGGAAAGCATCGTCAGAAATACCAATCAATTTAGAATCATCGTGGTCGCCAATAAAGCGAATAAACTTACTTGTTTCCTCAGCCTCAAATCGTTTGAGATAATAATATTTCTGTTCAGCATCATAAAACACTGCACTCCAGATTTTACCCGGCATAAACTTTTCGATTCGATTAATATCCATTTCAAAATGATTTGTCAAATCGAAGGTTGTAAAACCGTAGGAACCCTCCTTTGAAACAACCAATATTTTATCGGAACCTTTAAATTCGCCCAAATAATCGCCATATTCACTATCATTGAGACGTTTCGTTTCGGGGTTATAATATATATTTCTTCCGCCTAAAGTGGACACGCCTTCTTCAATTTTAACAATTTTAACAACCGGGTGTTTGGTAAGAATTACCCCCTGCGAACTTCTTCCCTTAATAGCTTGTGTACTAAAATCGACCTCGAAAACAGTTTTCCGCAAACGAGGAAGCGGT
The DNA here is from genome assembly GCA_027858745.1 of Bacteroidales bacterium. Taxonomy (GTDB): domain Bacteria; phylum Bacteroidota; class Bacteroidia; order Bacteroidales; family UBA1715; genus JAQICB01. Next base: position 2,080 of record JAQICB010000032.1, on the reverse strand, counting down.
TTTAGATAGACCTTAACAATTTCAGCTTCACCATTTGGATTGGCACTAAAGTAAAGGATTTTCGAATTAGGTGTAGCCTTTGTCAAATCATACATTTTTTCGCGAGTCACACTTGTTACCGCAAACCGTTTAATATAGGTAATACCCGTTTTTCCATCACGATACGCAGCATTGTAAACCGTGCGATCGTCGCCCCGTCTGAATACCCCGACATGAATAATATTTTTTCCGAAGAAAGCCTTGTCCGCAATTTTAGCAACCTTATATGTGCCATCTTGCATAAAAACAATAAGATCGTCAATATCGGAACATTCGCACACAAACTCATCTTTTTTCAATGCCGTACCGACAAAACCATCTTTATAGTTTGCATATAATTTGGTATTGGCAATGACCACTTGTGTTGCCTCAATTTGCTCAAAATTTCTGATTTCCGTTTTGCGTTCCTTGCCGGCAGCATATTTTTTCTTAATTTGATTATAATAATTAATCGTATAATCAATAATATGATTAAGGTGATTTTTCACCTCTTCCATTTCATTTTCGATACCTTTAATATAGTCCTCAGTTTTAGACGAACTAAACTTAGAAATACGTTTGATAGGAATATTTGACAATTTAGTGCAATCCTCATTGGTAACCTCACGCCAAAATCCTTTAATATATGGCTGTAACCCTTTCAGAATGGTAGAAATAATTTCCTCTTCCGTTTTACAGGGTTTAATTTTCTCGTAAATTTCCTTTTCAATAAATATTTTTTCGAGCGAAAACTTCATCCATTCCTCCTGAAGTTCACTCATACGAATGTTCAGTTCTTGCCTCAACAAATCAACTGTTTGCTGAGCAGAATGCCGTAAAATTTCAGAAACACCAATAAATGAAGGTTGTTTTCCCACAATAATGGTAGAGTTACCCGACAGAGAAATTTCGCAATCGGTAAAAACATACAATGCATCAATAGTTTCGTCGGGAGAAACATTAGGAGGTAAATGAATAATTATTTCCGCCTGTGCCGCAGTATTATCATCAACCTTTTTTATCTTAATAGTACCCTTTTCGTTAGCTTTCAGAATAGAGTCAATTATTGTTGATGTTGTTTTACTGAAAGGGATTTCAGTTATCGCAAGCGTTTTATTATCGACTTTCGAAATTTTCGCACGCACTTTCACATTTCCACCGCGAATACCATCATTATATTTCGACACATCAATATATCCACCAGTTGGAAAATCCGGATATAATTCAAATATTTGCCCTTTCAGGTGTTTTATACAGGCGTCAATTAATTCAATAAAATTATGTGGCAAAATTTTACTCGCCATACCAACAGCGATACCCTCAACACCTTGAGCTAAGAGAAGCGGGAATTTCACCGGTAAGGTTATCGGTTCCTTATTACGACCGTCATATGAATTTTTCCACACCGTTGTTTTCGGGTTAAACACCACATCGTTTGCAAATTTAGACAAACGAGCCTCAATATATCGAGCAGCAGCGGCACTATCACCGGTAAGAGTATTACCCCAGTTTCCTTGTGTTTCTACCAAGAGGTTTTTTTGTCCCAAACCAACCAAGGCATCACCAATTGAAGCATCACCATGGGGGTGGAATTGCATTGTATGACCAATAATGTTTGCAACCTTGTTGAAACGCCCGTCATCCATTCGCTTCATCGAATGCAAAATACGACGCTGAACCGGTTTCAATCCGTCATTAATATACGGAACGGCACGTTCCATAATCACATATGATGCATAATCCAAAAACCAGTCTTGAAAATGACTGGTAATATATTTAATATTCTGAATTTCTGAATCTTGCGATTCATCTTGAATTTCGTCTTCTGTACTCATAATTAATTATCAGATTATAACCTCATAAAGCTTGCAAAAAATACTATTTCTTTTTGTAATGAAAATAAATCATACAGAGTTTTTTTAACTTTTTTTTAAACACCCTATTAACCTGAGTTCGACGTAATTTTTCGAGTTCAGATTGATATAAAAAGCTGTTTATCAAGGCAAATTATTGAATAATAGCGAGCTATTGTGAAATAATTTAACGCAGAAAAACTGTTTTT
>JAQICB010000161.1 GCA_027858745.1 Bacteroidales bacterium | reverse complement strand
GTGAAAAATTTTGATGGATTCTATGAAGTCTCCGGGGGAACAAACAGCATAAGCGATTTTATTCCAAATAACGGATATTATATATATGCAAATGGGCTAACAACTATTAATTGGTAATTGCACATCTATAAAATATGGTAAAATCAACATGATTTTCGCAATTAACAGAATCAAAAAAAATAATCTTATATATTGGTCTTATTCATTACAAGAATACCCAAGTATTTTAAACATTTCGTCTGCCGATTGTTCTTCGCGATAAATAAAATCAATGATATTTCCGGCATCATCGCGATCAATAATTATATGTTTCGGCGAAGGAATCAAACAATGTTTTATGCCACCATATCCACTTATAGAATCTTGGTACGCACCGGTATGGAAAAAACCTAAATACAAAGGTTCCTTTTCATTTCGAGAATACGCAGGCAACAATACTTCCTGATTCAAATCTTCCGAATTATAATAATCAGAATGATCACAACTAATTCCGCCAATATTTACCCGTTTATATTCATTAGACCATTTATTTATGGGTAACAAAATAAAGCGTTCATGAATAGACCATGCATCAGGAATTGTGTTCATTAAACTATTATTAATAATATACCACGATTCGGTATCATTCTGTTGTTTTTGATCGAGAACCTGAAAAATAATTGCACCACTCTCTCCCACAGTATATTTACCAAATTCGGTATAAATATGAGGTTCGTTAATTTTTTCCCTATCGCAAGCTTCTTTAATATTTTTCACAATTTCGCCAATCATATATTCATAATCATATTCAAATCCCAAATGATTGCGAATAGGGAAACCACCACCTAAATTGAAAGAATCGAGCGTATCACATTGTTTTTTTAAATCAATAAACAACTTCAGTGCTTTTTGAAACTCTCCCCAATAATAAATACTGTCTTGTATTCCCGAATCGACAAAAAAATGAAGCATTTTGAGCTCAAGATTTCGTTTTGGTTTTATTCGTTTATTATAAAAATGCAGAATTTCGTTATAACGAATCCCCAACCGAGACGTATAATAGGCTGATTGGGATTCCTCATTAATAGCCATTCGAATACCTATCTTCAATTTTTTTCGTCCCAAATATTTTTCCAAACGCGATAACTCTTCAATACTATCAAGTATCGTTATCGTATTACGAAAACCTAAATCACGCAATAATATTATTTTATGCAAGTAATCATCAGTCTTGTAACCGTTGTGAACGACAATAAGATTTTTGTCTACCTTTTTTTCTTTATATAATTTTAAAATAAGGTCAATATCAAATGAAGACGAGGTTTCAAGATTTACATTTTGCTTGAGTGCCGCATTTATAACATGATAAAAGTGATTACACTTAGTGCAATAGCAATATTCATAATCACCTTTATAATTATAATATTTAAAAGATTTTTTAAATAAGTTACGTGATTTTTTTATTTGATCACCAATTTTCGGCAAATAAATAAACCGAAATGGAGTACCATATTTCTCAATCAAATACTTAATTGAAACCCCTTGAAAAGAAAGATTTCCATCAATCAAGTCGAAGCCTTCTTGTGGAAAATAGAAACTTTGCTCTATCAAATTAAAATACGTATTCTTCATTATCTATTTTTATAAAAAATGCAAATATATATATACGAATTAGATATTTACGTCAATTCAACCGTAATTATATCCATCTTTTTATCTTAAAGTACACCAACATTACAGCGGCAACCACACACATAACTCCCCACATAATAAAATAGCTGTATTTAAAATGTAATTCAGGAAGATAATCAAAGTTAGTCCCATAAATTCCCGCAAGAAACGTGAGTGGAATAAAAATTGAAGCAAACATGGTTAAAAACTTCATTATCTCATTAGCTTTATTATTCACATAAGTATTGTATAAACTCAATTGATCTTGGACCATAGAATAATAGACTTCGGTTGCATCAATAGTTTGATTAATTAACTCATACAAATCATCAACATATGGCTGTGTTTCATCGGTAATAATCGATTGTGAAGAATGCGACAACGCGTATACAATTTCTTTATATGGACGCACACTCTTTCGCAAGTATGTAATTTCATTTTTATATTGATAAATTGTGAGAGCAAGTTTTTGTTCAGCTCGAGGAATATGAGATTCGAGAGCCTCAATATTGTTCCCTATTTTTTCTAACAAGACCAAAGTGTTATCTATAAGCGTATCAATAAGAGCATACAATAAATAATCATGTCCGGATCGACGAATTCTCCCAATATTTTCTTGTATACGTTGTCGGACAGGGTTAAAATAGTCATTTGATTTTTCTTGAAAACAAATAAGATAATTAGCTCCCACGACAAAAGATATTTGATCAGTATGAATTTTTTTATCGTCGTTGTTATAGAAAAATGCTTTAACTATAATCAACAATCCTCCGTCAAACTCAACAATTTTAGGACGATGATCGGTATTAACAACATCCTCTAAAATAAGATGTGGGATAGAAAACAAAGCTCCTATAGTTTTAATTTTTTCAACATCATGCAATCCATATACATTAATCCAATTAACCGAATCTGTGGAAAGATGTTGCAATTGTTCTTTTTTCACATTCTGCATATCAGAAACCCCTTCCACATTGAAGCGCATAAGTCGAAATGTGGTTTTTTCTGTTTTTTTTCTACCCAAAAAGATAACACTTCCGGGAGCGGCACCATTACTGTGCTCTCTAGTTTTTAAAAAACGAGCCATATTATAAACGTTTTATTTGATACACATCTGTTCGTCTATCTTTTAAATTTCGCACACTTCCATACGTATGCAATTCACGCAATAAATCAATATCCACATCAGCCACCAAAATCATTTCAGTATTTGGTGTTGCCTCAGCCTTTATGCCATTTGCAGGAAAAGCAAAATCACAAGGCGTAAACACAACTGATTGAGCATATTGCATATCCATGTTTTCCACCTTAGGTAAATTACCAACACACCCGGCAATAGCAACGTAACATTCATTTTCGATTGCACGAGCACGAGCACAATATCGCACTCGCGAATAGGCATTTTGCGTGTCTGTTAGAAACGGTACAAATAAGATATTCATTTCTTGTTCAGCCAAAAGTCTCGACAATTCCGGAAATTCAACATCATAACAAATCAAAATACCAATCGGACCACAATCAGTATCGAATGCCACAACCTGTTTTCCACCATGTAAGCCCCAACTTCTGGATTCGTCGGGTGTAACATGTATTTTACAATAACTTTCAGATGTTCCATTACGACGACATAAATATCCCACATTATATAAATCATTATTCTCATCAAGAAATGGCATACTACCCGTAATAATATTCACATTATACTGCATAGCAAGTTGCAAAAACATATCGCGAATATCTGTTGTGTATTCCGCCAATTTGCGTATAGCTTCAGACTCCGACAAATGATTATATTTTGCCATTAACGGAGCATTAAAAAATTCGGGGAATAAAGCAAAATCACTTTTGTAACCGGCAACAGCATCAACAAAAAATTCTGCTTGTTCAAACATTTCTTCGAGCGAACTATAATGACGCATTTGCCACTGTATGAGTCCAAGTCGAATAACCGATTTTCCGGTCAATAATTTAGAAGGTTGCTGTTCATAAAAAACATTATCCCACTGCAACAATACAGCATAATCCAAAGATTCCTTATCACCTTCAAAATAATTTTTCAATATTTTTTTAACATGAAAATCATTAGCTAATTGGAATGCCAAAGTTGGGTCATCCAACTCACGATTTTTAACTTTTTCTATATATTCTTTCGGTGAAAGTGCATCTGCATATTTATGATAATTTGGTATTCTGCCCCCAAACACAATTGCTTGAAGATTCAGTTTTTCGCACAACTCCTTTCGTGCATCATACAAACGGCGACCTAACCTCATGCCACGATAATCGGGTTCTATAAAAATCTCGATACCATACAATATATTTCCGGTTGGATTATGTGTATTAAACGTTACATTTCCGGTGATTTTTTTATAGGTATGTTTATCTCCAAAATGTTCATATTTTACAATTAAAGACAAAGCACAGCCCACAACTTTATTGTCAACAACAATAGCTATTTGACCTTCTGGAAAAATACGAATCAATTTAAGAATTTGTTTTTCTTCCCAATAATCATCGGCCCAATTAGCATAGGCTGCAATCATAGACTCCTTTAATTCCTCATAATCATCAGATTGCAACAAACGAATTTCAATAGTCTCGGTATCTTTCATAAATTATGTGCGTTTAAACCCCTTTTTTTTATACTGAGAATTTGAATTTGAGTTTTTCTTTTTAAAATTTTTTCTATTTTTATTTTGAGAACCGTGTCCTTTGTTCCACTGTGGCAACTCCCCTATATCTTGTGGAATTTGCTTTTTAGACACATCTTTTTCAATCAGAGCTTCTATTCGTCGAAATTTCGGTATATCCGCATCACTAATTAAAGTAATTGCCTCACCGGTTGCATCGGCACGAGCGGTTCGACCAATACGATGAACATAATCTTCGGGGTCACCCGGCACATCATAATTGATAACCAAATTTATTCCCTTAATATCAATTCCACGACTCAACACGTCAGTTGCAACAAGAATATTTGTTTTATGAGACTTAAACCTCATCAACACATCATTCCGTTCTTGCTGTTCAAAATCAGAAGAAATAGCCTCAATTGTTTTGTCCTTTAAAATTTGAGATAATTTTCGTACAATTTCATGTACATTTCGCTTTGTTGATGAAAAAATCAACACACTCTCGAAATCATTTGGTTGCGAAAAAATGTATGATAAAATCTTATTTTTCTGATTTGGATAAGCCATATACGCTGTTTGCGTAATTCCCTCTGCGGGTTTTGAGAGAGATATGGTTATAGTTTCAGGATTTTGTAATATTTGATGAGCAAATTTTCGGATATTAGGCGGCATTGTTGCACTAAAGAGCAATGTTTGACGCTTCGGCGGGATATGTTGCAAAATTGCACGAATATCATCATAAAACCCCATATCGAGCATTCTATCTGCCTCATCGAGAATAAGATGACGCACCGAAGAAAAATTCACATAGCCCAATGCTAAATGTTGCATTAGCCGTCCAGGCGTAGCAACAATAATATTGGTACCTTCGGTAATCGCACGTTTTTGTTCGTCCCAATCTTTCCCCTTATCTCCACCATAAACCGACTTTGATGTAGTAGATGTAAAATACGAAAAACCTTGTATCTCTTGATCTATTTGAACAGCCAATTCGCGTGTCGGTACAACTATAAGTGTTGTTGTACCTTTATTACCATTACGGATTAAATCATCCAAAACGGGAATTACAAATGATGCCGTTTTTCCCGTACCTGTTTGAGCACATGCCAACAAATCATTTCCCTGCAATGCCATAGGTATTGCCTTTTCTTGAATAGGGGATAATTTCTCAAAATTCATAAACGAAATAGCCTCAAGCAAATCCTCATGAATCGATAATTCTTCAAATTTCATATGTTTTTTTTAATTGTTTTTTTAAAGGTCATATGGAACTTACCATTCGCAAATAGTCATGTTCGTGTGAAAGATAATGATTATTTACTCATAGACGTTTCATATAATTCTTTCTTTAGATAGTAACAAATCTACACTTTTTTTTAGAATAGACAAATGGAAATCCCGGAAGTGAGTTGGAGAATTATGTTACAACATATTCGCATTTCTTTAAGCAATAAACAAATAGATGGAATTACTAACTTTGTTTGCATAAAAAGTTAAGAGTAAAAAACTTAAATTTGTAATATGACAAAACCTAGAAAAATTTATAGTCGTGATTTCAAAGAAAATGCGGATAAATTGAGTTATGAACGAAGCAATGTATCTAATCTTGCTAGTGAAAGAGAAGAGTAATGGACTTTTAACACCTGTTGGTAGGTTCAAGTTGTTGGTATGAAACCCTAAGCTTGTTTTATACTTTACCTATATTTCTGTAAACTTTAAACCTGAGTTCGGATTACTAATTTGTTGAAATTTAAAAAAGCTGATAATTTATTTATCAGCTTTTTTTATATTGCCTCAAAATTCAACATAAATAATTATTATATGAATTCAGTCGAAGACATCCGCAATTACTGTTTATCGAAAGTTGGTGTGCACGAAAGTTTTCCGTTCAACGACACCGCTTTAGTTTTTAAAGTAGGTGACAAAATGTTTGCATTACTCGATCTTTCAGACGAAAACAGAGGGATCTCAATAAAGTGCGATCCGGAATTGGCTCTCGAATTACGAGAGCAATATTCCGAAGTGACTCCTGCTTATCATTTCAATAAAAAACACTGGAACACAGTAGACCTTAGCGGTAATGTAAACAAAGAATTACTTACAAGATGGATTGATCATTCATATGAGCTTGCTTTTGGAAAATTAACAAAGAAAATGCGGAGAGAGCTTGGTGTGTGAGATGTTGAGATATTACTATAGTTTGCGTAATGCAACATATTTTATTTTTCCTCCCCTATTAACCTGAGTTCGATATAATTTTTCGAGTTTAGATTAGCTCCGCTGAGCTCGTCCTTTGTCCTCGGTTGATTGTAGAATAGTTAAATACCTCATTTTTATTTAACACATAATGCTTTTTTATAAAAAAATACTTACTTTTGCATTAGTAATAACAAGGGGTGCCTTCGGCTGAGATTATACCCATTGAACATGAACAGGTAATGCTGTTAAGGAACTGTGACCGAATTGCCCCCTATAATTTTTTTATAACATGATTATTTACTTAAATAGTAAATCTCTTGATGTTTCAAATGCCTTAGTTCTTTCTTCCTTACTTGAAGAAAAACAACTCATTTCTAAAAAAGGGATTGCTGTAGCAATAAACAATAGTCTTATTCAAAAGGCTAAGTGGGCTCATACTATACTCAAAGAAAACGATAAAATTATTGTGATTTCAGCAACGAAAGGTGGTTGATTTTCTTTGCTGTATACTCAAGCCCTCATTGATTATAAGATAAAAACACATTGTCAGGATCAACCTGCATTACTATAGATATAGATATAACAATAAAACATAATACTGTGAAAGATATTACACAATCAAGTTTTCCAAACTCAAAGAAGATTTACGTTCAAGGTAAACTTCATGATATTAATGTTGCAATGAGAGAAATTGCTCTTTCTGATACAACAGATAAAAATGGTGTTGTTTATAAAAACGATCCTGTAACTGTATACGATACTTCAGGTGCATTTACCGATGACTCTATTTCTGTAGACATTGAAAAAGGACTACCAGCTATACGTAAACAATGGATTATAGATCGTAATGATGTAGAAAAACTACCTGGTTTATCGTCAGAATACGGACGTATGCGTCATGCAGACAAAAGCCTAGATAGCATTCGTTTTGAGCATTATAATGATAAACCATTAAAAGCAAAAGAAGGTAAAACAGTATCTCAATATTGGTATGCAAAACAAGGCTTTATTACTCCCGAAATGGAATATGTTGCTATTCGTGAAAATCAAAGAATAGATGAAATCAAAGAAAAATTCTCTGTTCATAAGGCTTGTCCTGAATACGCAAACATACCTGCTACCCATATTACAGCTGAATATGTAAGAAAAGAAATAGCGGAAGGCAGAGCAATTCTTCCGGCAAACATTAACCACCCAGAAGCTGAGCCAATGATTATTGGCAAAAACTTTTTAGTGAAAATTAATGCTAATATTGGTAATTCACCAACAAGCTCAAGTATTGATGAAGAGGTTGAAAAAGCTGTGTGGGCTTTTCGTTGGGGAGCAGATACAATTATGGATTTGTCGACAGGAGCAAATATTCACGAAACTCGTGAGTGGGTTATTCGTAATAGTCCTGTGCCTGTTGGAACAGTACCTTTATACCAAGCTCTCGAAAAAGTTAATGGTAATGTGTTAAACTTAACATGGGAAATATATAAAGATACACTCATTGAACAATGTGAACAGGGGGTTGATTATTTTACTATTCATGCTGGGCTTTTAATGGAACATATTCCACATACAGTTCATAGAACTACCGGAATAGTTTCGCGTGGTGGAGCTATTATGGCAAAATGGATTTTACAGCATCATCAAGAAAACTTTTTATACACACACTTTAGTGATATATGTGACATTCTTGCATCGTATGATGTTGCTGTTTCTTTAGGTGATGGACTTCGTCCAGGTTCACAGGCTGATGCAAATGATAAAAGCCAATTTGGTGAATTAAAAGCATTAGGTGTACTTACAAAAATTGCACGAAAAAAACATGTGCAAACTATTATTGAAGGCCCGGGGCATGTTCCAATGCATTTAATAAAAGAAAATATGGACTTGCAGGTTAAGTATTGTGATGATGCTCCTTTTTATACATTAGGTCCATTGGTAACAGATATTGCTCCTGGATATGATCATATAACATCAGCTATTGGTGGTGCTATGATTGCTGCATATGGAACAGCAATGTTATGTTATGTTACTCAAAAAGAACATTTAGGTCTTCCCAACAAAGACGATGTAAAAGAAGGTGTTATTACATTTAAATTAGCTGCACATGCAACCGATTTAGCAAAAGGGTTTCCTGGTGCTCAATACCGTGATAATGCAATGAGTAGAGCTCGCTTTGAATTCCGTTGGAAAGATCAATTCTCTCTTGCGCTTGATAGTGAAAAAGCAATGGAGTTTCATGATGAAACACTTCCTGACGAAGGATATAAGTCAACTCATTTCTGCTCTATGTGTGGTGAACATTTCTGTTCCATGCGTGCATCAATGGAAGTTCGTGACTTAGTTGAAAAAGCAAACGAAAAAAGTGAGGAATTTAAAAAAGCTGGAGACGAATTATATCTGTAAATAATGAATATAAGTCTTATTTCATATGAATCCTTTTTTATGGGTGAAGCCGAGATTGTTTCGACTTTATTAGAGACGTATGATTGTACATTTCATATCCGTAAGCCAAAAGCTTCGTACAATGATTATGTTCAATTTTTAAACTTTATTCCTTCAAAATATCATGTAAACATTATTGCACATGATTATCCGGAATTAATGAAAGCGTTTAAACTTAAAGGTATACATCTTTCAAGCAAAAAAAGGCAGGAGTTTTCTTCAAAACATATTGTGAGCACATCAACTCATTCAATTGCTGAATTGCAATATCTCGACGGTATATATGACAGAATGTTTATTGCTCCAATTTTTCCAAGTATTTCGAAAGAGGGATATTCTGGAAATATTAATATGAATGATTTAGGAAGTTACTTAGCTTCAGGTCGAAAATCGAAAATAATTGCCCTTGGTGGTATTGATTCAAAGAGAGCCACTGAACTTAAAAATTCAAACTTCGATGGGCTTGCTGTATTAGGATCTGTGTGGACTAATAATCCTGAAGAGAATAGTTTAGAAATAGAATCAAATTTTAAGAAAATATATCAATGTCTGAATTAAAACCATATTGCATAAGTATTGCAGGTTTCGACCCTTCTGGTGGAGCCGGAATTCTTGCTGATATAAAGAGTTTTGAGCAAAATGGTGTTTATGGTTTTGGTGTTGTTTCTGCGCATACATATCAAAATGACAATGAATTTTTAGGCGCAAACTGGTGTTCATTCGAGGAAATTGAGAAACAAATCACACCTCTTAAAAAATACAATATTACAAGTGCAAAAATTGGTTTAATTAAAAGTTTTGATGTGCTTGAAAAATGTATTCTTTTACTTAAAGAAACATTCCCGTCTATTAAAATAATATGGGACCCGATTTTAAAAGCAAGCGCAGGTTTTGATTTTCACACAGAGATTAGTCTTTCCAAAAGTATTCTTTCAAACCTATATTTAATTACACCTAATATGGATGAGTTTGGAGCATTATTACTCGATGAAAAAGAAAACAATATTTTATTAAAAGGAGGCCACAAGGATGCAGGTAAGGGAACAGACACTTTATTTTTTGAAGGTGATGAGTTTCAAATTATTGGAGAAGTATTCGATAAAAGCGTTCAAAAACATGGAACCGGATGTGTTTTATCTGCAGTAATTACAGCTCAAGTTTCACTTGGATTAGACATACCAAAAGCATGTGGAATAGGCAAAAAATATGTTGAGAATTTTATGCTTTCAAACAATACAAATTTAGGATATCATACAAAATAATGGAACTACCAGAAATACAATATATAACACAAAACAATGATGTGCTTTCTCATGCAGAACAAGCAAAATTAATGTACCAAAATGGTATTTCGTGGGTACAACTTCGCATGAAACATAGTACGCACGAAGAGATTGTGGCAGAAGGACATAAAATTGCAAAGTATGCACAAGAATACAATGGAATATTTATTATGAATGATTCTATTGATATAGCTATAGAAACAGCTGCGCATGGAGTTCATGTTGGGTTGCTTGATATACCAATTGATGAGGCTCGAAAACTTGTACCAAATGGTTTTATATTAGGTGGTACAGCAAATACTATTACAGACATTCAAACTCAAGTAGCGCGTGGTGCCGATTATGTTGGTTTAGGACCATTTAGATATACAACTACGAAATCAAATTTAAGTCCAATTATAGGTGCCGAAGGATATACGAAATTATGTGCTGAATTAAAACAATTAGGAATAGATGTTCCTATTGTTGCAGTTGGCGGAATAAGCCTTCAAGACATTCCAACTATTGAAAAAACAGGCATACAAGCTGTTGCAATTTCAAGTAGTTTATTACAACAACAATTAGAAAAAATTAAACAATAATATTATGAGTGATTTACTATTAGGAAATAAAACCTTTTCATCACGCTTATTTGTTGGAACAGGTAAGTTTAGTTCAAATCAAGAAATGCAGCAAGCTGTAGAGGCTTCGGGTAGCGAATTAGTAACTGTTGCTTTAAAGCGAGTTGACATAGATGATAAGGATGATAACATGCTTAAACATTTAGATATTCCACAAGTAAATTTACTTCCGAATACTTCAGGAGTGAGAACCGCTAAAGAAGCAATTTTTGCAGCCGAACTTGCCCGTGAAGCTTTAGAAACTAATTGGTTAAAACTCGAAATTCATCCAGATCCAAAATATTTATTACCAGACAGTGAAGAAACTCTCAAAGCTGCTGAGGAACTTGTTAAGAAAGGCTTTATTGTATTACCATACATTCAAGCCGATCCTATTTTATGTAAAAAGCTAGAAGATGTTGGAACTGCTGCTGTTATGCCTTTAGCTGCGCCAATTGGTTCAAACAAAGGCTTACGCACACTTGACTTTTTAGACATTATTATTGAACAAAGTAATATTCCAGTTGTGGTTGATGCTGGTTTAGGAGCTCCTTCGCATGCTGCTTGGGCAATGGAAATTGGTGCTGATGCTGTTCTTGTAAATACAGCTATTGCCGTTTCTCCAAACCCTATTGCAATGGGCGAAGCATTTAAAAAGGCTGTTGAAGCTGGTCGTATGGCTTTTGAAGCAAAACTTGCACACGCAACAACTATAGCAAATGCGAGTAGTCCATTAACATCATTTTTAGAAAATTTAGATTAATGAGCTTTTACAACGAAATACAAGCATATAATTGGGATAAAATATCGGAACAAATTTATAGCAAAACAGCGGTAGATGTTGAACTTGCTTTATCGAAAGAAAAATTAACTATTGCCGATTTTCAAGCTTTAGTTTCTCCTGCAGCTGCTCCATACTTAAAACAAATGGTGCAAAAAAGCATGCAACTTACACAAAAGCGTTTTGGTAAAACAATACAGATGTTTATTCCTTTATATATATCAAATTCATGCAGTAACAATTGTGTGTATTGTGGTTTTAATCATGAAAACGATTTTGAGAGAACAATTCTTACAATTGAAGAAGTAGTAAAAGAAGCTGAAGAAATAAAAAAACAAAAGTTTGAACATATTCTACTTGTTACAGGTGAAGATTCGAGAACTTGTGGTGCAGATTATATTCAAAAGGTAATGGAAGCTTTAAAAGATAAGTTTGCTTTGATTTCAATCGAAGTACAGCCCTTAAAAACAGAAGAATATAAAACCTTAGCTGCTCATGGTTTAAATACAGTATATGTGTATCAAGAAACATATAACGAAGCTAATTATAAGAAATATCATACTGCTGGTATGAAATCGAATTACCAACATAGAATTGAAACTCCCGATAGAATTGGGCAGGCTGGTGTTCATAAAATTGGATTAGGTTGTTTACTAGGTTTAGAAGATTGGCGTGTAGATTCTTGCTTTACTGCTCTACATTTAGAGTATTTAGAGCGTACATATTGGCAAACAAAGTATTCAATTTCATTTCCAAGATTAAGACCTCATGCTGGCAGTTTTGAGCCTAATTTTAAAACAAGCCAAAAGGATTTAGTACAGCTTATAGCAGCTTATCGTTTGTTCCGTGAGCAAGTCGAACTATCTCTATCTACGCGCGAAGAACCAAAGTTTCGCGATAATATGTTAAAACTTGGAGCTACCTCATATAGTGCTGGTTCTAAAACCAATCCCGGTGGGTATGGGCAAGAACAAGAAAGTCTTGAGCAATTCTCAGTTCACGATGATAGATCGCCTGCCGAAATAGCTCAAATGGTACAAGAAAATGGTTACGAAGTTGTGTGGAAAGATTGGGGTAGTTTTATGCAGTAATTACTGTAATTTACAATCACTATCTTCTTCCAAAACTAACTCTGTTATACTCGGATTCTTTCCTGATACAAGGCAATCAGAATCATGTTGAAGTGTAATCTCATTAAAACTCATTGAGAGTGCATCAAACAATAATAACCTATTGGTAAGTAAGTCACCTTTTCCTAATATATATTTAAGAGCTTCAGATGCTTGTATAGTGCCTAACATTCCAGCAATGGAACCTAATACTCCAGCTTGAGAACAAGAGGGTACATCACCTTTGTCAGGAGCCGAAGGGTAAATACATCTATAACATGCAGAACCTGGAACGTAGGTGAAAGTTTGTCCTTCGAAACGTAATATTCCACCATGTGAAAATGGCTTTTGTGCCATAACACAAGCATCGTTAATTAAATATTTTGATGAAAAACTATCTGTGCCATCAATTACAAAATCATAGTCTTTTATTATTTCAAAAGCATTACCAGGAGTTAACCATTCTTGATATGTTTTCACATGTACATCGGGGTTAATTTCGTTCATGCGAGCCTTTGCAGAATCGACTTTGGGTTTGTCTATATTTGAAGTGTGGTGAATAATCTGTCTTTGCAAATTTGTTAGGTCAACATAATCAGCATCAATAATTCCAATAGTTCCAATGCCAGAAGCTGCAAGGTACATAGCTGTTGGCGATCCCAATCCGCCAGCTCCAACAATAAGTACTTTTGATTGTAATAATTTTAATTGCCCCTCATATCCAACTTCTTGTAAAAGTATGTGTCGACTATATCTTTCAATCTGTTTTTGTTCGAGTTCTTGCATACTGCAAAATAAATAAAATTTAGCATTACATTTATTGTTTAAGGTTTATTTTTCAAAAAATCTTTATATGAAAAATCACACCTTGGATGTATGTCATACCAACTAGTTGGTGATTTTTTTCACATAAACCCTCCCCTATTAAAACCCCATAGATTCAATTCACGCGGGGCATTGCATGCCGCTTAAATTCTTAGTTTTTAGCAACTGGCTTTTTTTAATTCAATTGTCTTCTAAAACTACAAAACAAAAAATTCTGCTTTGTGTCAAATGGTGTTATGTGGTCTTCTGTTATACATTTTAACTTTTCAAATCCATTTTTTAATTCTGATGTTAATTCGTGTTCAGAATACTGCTTTATTTCAAGTCCGCTACATTTTTTAGGTCCATTTTCGGAAAACGTCCCAATTGTCAAATAGCCGGTTACAGATTTTCTTGCTGTGTCCATATATTTTGCAACTTGTTCAGCCGTTGTCAAAAAATGAAATGTTGCTCTATCGTGCCAAATATCATAGGTTGTATTTGGCTCAAATTCTGTTATATCGCTCACAACCCAATTTATTTTTTTTGCTTTTTCGCCTAAACGGCTTTGTACTTTTTCAATTGCCTTGGCTGAAATATCTAAAACGGTTATGTTTTCAAATCCTTCGTCAAGTAGATAATCTACAAGTTTACTGTCGCCACCACCAATATCAATTATTTTGGCAGTCTTTTCAAGTCTAAATGAATGAATAAATTCAAGTGAAGTTTTCGGCTTTTCTTGAGTCCAACTTACTTGGTCTGGGTTTTTAGTTTCATAAACTGTTTCCCAATGTTTTGTTCTGTCTAATTTCATTGTTCTGTTTTTTCTTTTAGCTTATGGCTAACGGTTTGCAATATGCGTAGGCCGGGATTTCGAAGCTCCAACTTGTCAAACCGTTACAATTTTCAATAAATGTAAAGTTTAAAATCCCTACATCCCCCGGCTTACGTATATTGCGTGTTATGCGGTCGGGCTTTTTGTCCTATAATTTCTATCATCAATTATTTTTAAAATTCTTTCAAAGTATTTCTCAAAAGTTTCTTCCTGATTA
>JAQICB010000169.1 GCA_027858745.1 Bacteroidales bacterium | reverse complement strand
GGTGTCTGCCAAGATTTGGGAGAGATTGAGTTTGTCAAAAGCTTGTTTTACCAACCACTCGCCACCTATGCTTTTGCTCTCCAGCTCCTCTATGCTTGAAGTATCCACTTCTTGATATTCGGTAGGCAAATCATTTGAAATTGATCTGTTCTTTTTCTTTTCGGGAAAAACACCTTTACTGATTATTTCTTTGCTGAATTTTTCTGCCAACTCTTCAACAATACCGGGTGTGTCAAACTGTATGGTGTTAACTCCTGACAATAAGCTATCTATCCTGTCTGCCAACAGCTTATGATACTTCTTATCCAGCCCTTTTAGTGATCCAAGGTTAATTATTGTTTGTTGCCTGTTTTTATTGCCTACCTTATAACTGTGAACTAACCTATAATAAGTATATGTTACTTCACCTTTTCTATCCGGTTTTGTTATCTTTTTAATAAACATCTTACAAAGATACGAAATATATTGATTCCTAAAAATCTGTTGGGGGTCTAAATGGAGGTTTCAAAATACACAACTGTTGAATATCAGGTGTTTAGATTTTTGAGAAAATGAAAAAAAATAATCCATTAATTCTATCTTGTTGATATTGTGAGTGTTGACAGAAGCGTGAGTGTTTGTGACGTAATTTTGTTCTGTCTGAAATTTTCAAGTTGGGTTAATACTGGACACTACTTATGTTCGTTGAACCGCCGTATACCGGCCGGTATCCCGATGTACATCGGGAGTGGTGTGAGAGGCGCACTGGCGGGGCTACAATCCCGTCAGCCGTCTACTCGATTGTACGCTGGCCGTTAATGTTTTCTAATATATTTATCTCATTTTTAATGCACTGTCTCTCAATCCGTGCGTTGGAGCGGGGCAGGCTTGAAGGCTCTTTTGGCATTTTTGGATTGAGGGTAAGCCTTGTGGGAATGCCAAATGTGCCTGAAAGCGAAGGGATGGTTAGGGTTGGGGTGCTAATCATATCCTAATTCCTTTCGCATTGTTTTTAAAATGTCCTCATTCAATGTTTCAAATTGCCGCCAACGAGTATCATGCCCCATTGTAGTCAATTTCTCTTGCATTTTTTGTGCATCATTTGTCTTTAAAGTGCCAAGAACATTTTGAAATTCATTATTAAAATCAGTAGCTAAAAATCTATATTGTTCAATCATTGGCCGAAGTTCTTTGCTACAAACCAGCAATAAAGTTGACAATTCTTGTCTAAGTATCATTAACGGTTCAGATGCTTTTTTCACAAATTCCAGTAACTTTTCATTAAAATTAATCAACGCATTATTCATTTGTTCTTCATCGCCTGTTAGAATTTGTTTATAGAATTCTGTGCTAATTCCATAAATCATATTTGGGTCAGTTCGAACGCTATGTTTTAGTTTTTCAAAAACGTAAATAAAATTCACGTTTTTATTTTGTTTGAAATCTCTTATAAATCAATGTTCATAGCTTGTTCAGAAGATTTACTTACTTTTCATGTTCTCAATTTTTTAAAGTTTGTTGAAATTTTCTATTTTCCTATTTCTTAAGTAGTTTATTTTTAGTTTGTTACAAAACACTAAAAAAACAATTAAGCAAGATTAATTATGTCTGACTATCAGTGTTTTAAGTTTTCAAATATGTGAAAATGTCTATTTTTTGCAGTTTTAACCCATAAATGCTCCAACCGCCAGAAATTGACCTTCAGGTCGGTAGATAGTTACTGCTGATCATCAGGTTCTTCATCAGGTGTTTTTGTTCTCTCCATTTTAATGTTGAAAAATGCAAACACTATCACAATTATTGGTGTAAGCCAGCACAGGATAGCATAAGGAGCAAGCTTTACTACCGGGACTCCAAGGGTTAAAAATACAAACACAGCATTACTGTTCCATGGAATAAGAGGCGCTGTAAGTGTTCCACCGGCCTCCAATGCACTAGTAAGATTTTTAAGCTTTAATTTATGATTCCTGTAAGACTCTTCAAACATTTGACCGGGTATGATAACAGCAAGGTATTGATTAGCAGTAATAATATTTACAAAAACTGAGGTTCCTATAACTGTGGCTGTCAAACTCCCTACTGACTTAAGCAAGCCTGAGATTTTCAAAACTATACTATGTAGCATTCCGGTATGGTTCATAATCCCCCCTAATGCCAGAGATATTAATGTCAATATCACAACACTGTACATACTTTCAATGCCACCTCGCGAAAATAACATATCCATTTTTGAGTTAAGTGTATCCATTTTTACTCCAGTATGAATAATGTCAGAATATTCACCTAAACTACCACCTTGGAATAAAATATATGCTGCACCCCCCAGAACTACCCCAACTATTAAGCTTGGAATTGCAGGAATTTTCATTGCAATCATAAGAATTACTGCTAATGGTGGTATAAATAACCATGGAGTAATGTTAAAATGCTGTTGAATATAATCTGTATACATTGATACATTTGAAACATCACCATTTCCCGTAATCGTAAATCCAATGACTGTAAATGCCACCAGGGATATAATCAAACTTGGCAACGTTGTATATAGCATATTCTTTAT
>JAQICB010000123.1 GCA_027858745.1 Bacteroidales bacterium | reverse complement strand
TATTTTTTCGATTCAGAACCCCGACATAAATGCCGGGGTTAATCGACTTTATTTGAATAGTTTTGTGTAATAGTCTCTATTCCAATGATTAACCACGAGCTTCAGGTCGTGGTGGTAAGAATCTGAAAGACAAAAATGGGCTTTAGCCCTGACAGTATTGGAATGCTTATACTTTGCACAATATAAATCATTACTTGCCATTACCCATTAAATTTGCAGTAGTACCTTTTTTTATAAGGTAGTTTTAGTAGTCTGTGATACTTTCATAAATTCATTAAGCATCTTATTTTAATGATTAGAAACAGCATGATAGCTTAAGAAATTTGAACAATATATTGGTGAAATTCAGTATTTCAGCTTAAAAACATATGATTTTTTTATTTATCACAAAATTACAACAATTGATTTTTCAATTCTGTTGGTTTATATTAATTTTGTTTGATTTTATTTATAAAATAATCAAAATGAAAAAGAAAAGCACAAAAAAGCAAATAAATATTTTCTTAAATCCTTTGTTTTATTTTTTCGGCATTATTATTCTGCTAATCTGTAATATAAGCTACGAATCACTACTTAGTAAATCGCTTGAAATAAGAGTGTTTAGTTTAGCAGTTTTGCTGTTTTTGTTATTTGCTTTGCCATTTTTGAGCAAACGCAATTTCTTGAAAAATGCTGATTTTTCTATTTTAAAGAACCCATTTATGCTAATTTATTCACTTTGGGTTTCCCTGCATGGAATTAGTATTTTTATCGCACAAAATACTGAAGAGTCCTTACATGAGTTTTTAAAAACAGGTAGTTTTTTTGTGTTTTTTATTTTCTTGTTGCTTTACATTGTTCCGCAAAAAGATAGTCGTACTATATTTTTGAAAGTCATGGTGTTATTCACCTTGCTTATTTCAGTTATTGGAATTGTTCAGGCACTAAATCTGTTCTCTGAGCATGGATTTTCATTTAATAATGCAAAACTGATTAAAGGAAATTTCTCGAATAAAAATATGTTTTCTCAAGTTTTGTTTTTCGGGTTCACTTTTTCTGCTTTCAGTATTTATTTTCTAAAAAATGAATGGAAAAAACTTGCGTTTATTACAACTTTAAGCAGTTTGCTGATGATTGTATTATTAATGACACGTGGTGTTTGGCTTGCTTTATTTGTGGCTTCAATAATCAGTCTTATATTTTTTGTGATTTACATTCGAAAGTACATACAAAAAAGCCATTTATCCAGAAAGAGCGTTCTAGTCTTTTCAGGAGTAGTACTGGCTAGTATTATATTGCTTGGGGTAGTCAGTTTGCAATTCGATTATGGGCAAAAAGCTAAAAAGAGAATCGAAAACAGTTTTAAACTCTCGGATACCAGTACGCTTTCTCGATTTATGTTGTGGGGGGAAACTACTAAAATAATTGAAGAAAATCCTGTGCTTGGTGTGGGTTCAGGAAATTGGAAAGTTGAAATTCTTAAATACGATGTTATTAGATATAGAGATGGTTGGATCGTACCTCGTCGCGTGCATAATGACTATTTGACAATATTGTCGGAAACCGGATTTGTTGGCTTGATTGTTTATCTGACAATATTTGGATTTATTATTTTTTATCTCATCAGTATCATGCGAAAAGCTGAGTATCCTGATGATAAAGTGTTTGCGCTGGCATTATTCTTTGCAACGATTGGATATATGTGTTTTTCGTTTTTCAGTTTTCCTAAGGAAAGAGTTGAAGCTCAGATTTTTCTTAATGTGATTTTTGCATTTTCAACATTCTTGTATTATCAGACAAAAAATAAAAAAAATGCTCAATCGAGTAAAAGTGCTTTGCCAATTCTCTTAATAATTGCTTTAGGTTTTTCTTCTGTTACAGTATTTTCATCATGGAAACGGATGCAGGCAGAAATTGCAATAAACGAAATGTATGTTAATCTAAGTCAAAATCGCAGCAAAGCAACAATTTATCCGTTGATTAAAGATATTCGTTCCCCGTTTGTTTCTATATCGCCAAGAAATACACCCTTTTTACAGTTGAAAGCGAAATTCATGTATAGCCTTGGTGAGAATCCTGAAGATGTAATAAAAGTGTATCAAGATGCATTGAAAGATAGCCCATATCATGTTCGCACTATTATTGAATTGGCAAATATTTATTTTGATGCAGGTGATTTGGACAATGCAATGAAATATGGAGAGATGGCCTATGAATATTCTCCGTCTAACGAAGTCGTATTATTAAGTCTGGCCTTATTTGTTGAACAGCTCGGGCAGCTTGACTCGTCTTTGTATTATCTTGAAAAAGTAAGTCCCAGTAGCCTGAAAAGCAGCTATTATCAACATATTACGAGAGTGTTAAAGAAAAAAGCGATTGTTCTTTTGGATAAGGAGACAAATCAGGCAATGAAAGTTGAAATTGCGAATCTTGCGAATGCAAATGACGGGCAAAGCGTACGCATTATACATAATCGTTCTCAAAACAACAACACAAGTTATGAGTATGAATTTATGAAAGAAGTGCAAAAGCAATTTGAACATAATTATCCTGAATATGCCAAAAACTATGTCAGTCCATTACTTATTGAATATGGAGTGATTTCAAATGATACCGATTAAACATCAATCTGAAAGCTTTCGGATGGCGCCTGTCTGCCTATTTTCCAGATAGACCTAAAAAGGATCGTTCAAATATGGCATCAATGGTTTTATAAATAAATCCGTCTTTTTCAGGCACCCGGAATTCTATGGTAGAAGTTGATTTTTCGTGTTTGTAGTCTTTAATCCATTCCGGATAATTTTCTGTCAAACCACGAATCGCATCGACAATATATAATAGCTCTTCATTTGTCATTGTGGGATGCATTGAGAATCTTACCCATCCGGGTTTTTCTGAAAAGTCGTGCTGATTGATTTTGTCGGTAATGCGATGCGAAATATCGGGCGCCACATTCAATAAATAATGTCCGTATGTTCCAGCACAAGAACAACCACCACGCATTTGAATGCCAAATTTATCGTTCAATAGTTTTACAATCTCATTATGGTGTAAATTATCAATGTAAAACGAAATAACACTCAGCCGTTTTTTGTGATTCGCTGCTAGAATGTGCAATCCCGGAATGGCTGCCAGCTTATCCCAAACCAATTCAAGCTGCTCTTTTTCGCGTTTCAGGATGTTTTCAACGCCCATCGCTTCTTTTAACTGAATGACCATGGCGGTTTTCATGCTTTGCAAGAAGGCTGGTGTTCCGCCGTCTTCACGAGCTTCAATATTTTCAACGTATTTGTGTTCGCCCCACGGATTTGTCCAATCAACTGTTCCTCCTCCGGGATTATCGGGAATTTCAATGCGATACAATTCCTGGTTGAATATTAGAATTCCGGTTGCTCCGGGGCCTCCCAGAAATTTGTGTGGCGAAAAGTAAATTGCATCTAAATATTCTTCCGGATTTTCCGGATGCATATCAATATTTACATAGGGAGCTGAACATGCAAAATCAACAAAACAATATCCACCCGCTTGGTGCATGATTGCTGCAATTTTGTGATAAGGTGTAGTCAACCCGGTTACATTAGATGCAGCGGTTACGGCAGCAATTTTGGTTTTTCTGTTTTGATATTTTGCAACTGTTTTCTCGAAATTTTCCAAACATACACATCCTTCAGAACTCGGCTCTACGACAACCACTTCGGCAAGGGTTTCTAGCCAACTGGTTTGGTTTGAATGATGCTCCATGTGAGTGATAAAAACGACCGGTTTTTCAGATTCGGATAAATTGATGCAGTTTACAAACGATTCATGTACACGAAGTCCGAGAATGCGCTGCAACTTATTGATCACTCTTGTCATTCCGGAGCCGCTTGAAATCAACACATCCTTTTCGCTTGCATTTACATGTTTTTTTATGATGCTTTTTGCTTTGTGATATGCGTAGGTCATTGCTTTTCCCGTGGCACTGGTTTCGGTGTGGGTATTGGCAACAAAAGGCATAAGTTCATTTTGAATGCGTGTTTCGATGGGCAGATAATTTCTTCCGCTAGCAATCCAGTCGGCATAAATTATACGCTTTTTCTTTTGGTCGGGAGTTGTAATTTCCTGATTTACACCGATAATTCCTTCTCTGAATTGTTTGAAATAAGTTTCCATAGCATCACATTTTAAAAATCATCACATGAAAGATTTGGCTAAAATAGTAAATCCTTTGATAAGTTTGGGAACGCTTGTTTAACTTATTATCGATTTTGCTTATAAAAGCAGGCTCACGCTTACGGCTTTTACCGCACGACCGTAAAATTGTGGCTTGTGTTTTCAATGACTAATTGGTATGATCCCGGTGGGAGTGTGCTGATGTCTATCTTAGTTTGCTCGCCGTTAATGTTGGTGCTTAAGACAAGCTTACCACTGGCATCAAAAATATCAGCATTTAGGCTTCTATGATTGTTTTTTAAATCAATTGTAATGCTGTTGCTTGCAGGATTAGGGTATATCTGTAATTGATTTAGTGATGCATCATTTATGCCGTCTGGGCAGGTTTCTACAAAGACTGATTTTGATGTGGTTTTGC
>JAQICB010000104.1 GCA_027858745.1 Bacteroidales bacterium | reverse complement strand
AACCTGAGTTCGATATAATTTTTTAGGTTCAGAACGCTTATAAATAGTGAGGTTCAATCAAAAATAATGAAATAATAACGGCTTATTTTAAATTATTTTTGAGCTGAAGATTGCTGTTTATAAGCGTAAAAAGTATGCTTTGCATAAAAAACAGTTTTTCTGCGTTAAATTATTTCACAATAGCTCGCTATTATTCAATAATTTGCCTTGATAAACAACTTTTTATATCAACCGAGGACAAAGGACGAGCTCAGCGGAGCTAATCTGAACTCGAAAAATTACGTCGAACTCAGGTTAATAATTAAAACCTATTTTTTAATGAATTTTTGACTGGTAATAAACGATTGTGTATAATTGGTAATTACATATATACCGCTTGTAAAACGGTTAGGAATAACTGCCTGTTTTTTTCCGGCATATTGACGGGTGTAAACAATTTTACCGTCAACAGATGTTATCACAACATAATTCACCTCATAGGGATTCACAAAATCAACCACAATTTCATCAGGAGAAATACGGAATATGTTTTCATTCTTATCCTGACAGGTATGAATCATAATAATTTTTGACTGAGTAGTTGTTCCATCAAAATCCGTTTGTTCTAATATATAATAAACCAAGCCATCACGTTCAGGATTATCTGTATACTCATAATTAATAATTTCATTGGAAATACCGGCACCTAACACAACCGCAATTTCCTCGAAATTGATACCATCAAACGAACGATACAGGGTGAAATGACTATTATTTTCCTCGGAAACTGTTTGCCAATGAATAATAACACCACCATTTCCACATTCAGCATAAAGCATGGTTAGAGTTATGGGGAGAAGATTATCTCCGGAAACACCGGCATCAAATGCCGCCAAACATTCTTCCGCAGAATTATACAATGCAATTTCGCTACCACTCACATCAAAATCAGACTGAGAGTCAGGCGTTTGCGTTGTGTAATATGATTCTGCATAATTAAGTGTTCCTCCAACATCAACCGTACCAACATCATCACCGGACGCTGTTTTATTACCACAATAATTTAAAGTACCTCCATCTTCTACAGTTAAATTGTACGTATAGCTATCAGGCAAAGATGCTCCAATATTCCCAACAAACATTGCCCCTCCATCTTTTACATTTATTGAATTTCCTCCACCTAAAACATCATCAACAGCAATTCCTTCGGCATACACAGTTCCTTCAACATTAAAAGTCATAGCGCCACCCGATTCGCCAAGATTCAAAATACCATCACCGGAATCGTCAGTATCAGAAAGAAAAATACCTCCTTCAACTAAGTCAACAGTAAAATTTGTTCCTCCACCACTTTCATGAACTGACAAATCTCCATCTTCAACAATTATATGACCTGATAAATTTGGAGATAAACTTGCTAATAAAGCCATGTCTACATCTGAATGTTTTACTTTAAAAGTACTTCCTGCTTCTAAAGAAACAGCATCTACATCTAAAACTAAATTTGTAAAATTAACCTCTTTAGTTGGTGCCAATGTGTTATCAACCAAAATATAACCTCCCGACGCATTAGTGAAATCAACAAATATTTTTGAATTAAATTCATCACCAACAGCATTTAACACCGAAAAATTACCATTAACTACTTCAAGATATCCATAATTTACAAATTGTGTTTCCGTTACTGGAGAATATTCGGCAACTGCTGAAAAAGTAAAATCAGCATTATCTACATTTATTGTTCCGAGAGTTCTATTGACAATAGATGCTTTTGAAATAATAACATCTTCATAAAAAGATAAAGCTCCGGTATTATCAATTGAAGACCCCATTGCTAGACTACTAGAACCATAAAGCTCTATAGACGAACCTTCATTAGTAACAATATTTCCATGAAGATCTAAATCACCATTTAGGGTTAATGAAACATTATCATTAACTGTCAGAGTATTACTCGCATTAATCTGCAATGTTGTATTAAAACCACTAATATTCAAATCTGAACTCAACGTTACATTACAATCAATTATCCACGTAGCATCATCAATGGAAAAATTAGCAGGATTGCTTACTTCTCCGCCATCAATTGTCTCATTCGCATTTTCATCTTGAATCCAGCTGGTATTATCATCTAAATCACCAGTACAGTCATACACATATGTAACTGTAGATATTGATCGTGTAGCTAATTGAAATGAACTAAACGTCGTAACTTCTGAATTAATAATAGAGTTTCCGGAAACAGAGCCAAAAATAGAGGTATACTCACCACCTGAAGATACAGCATGCCCTATTGCATTATGTGAACCTAAACCGGCAGAGTCTGTTAAAGTAACTTTTGCACTTGTTAAATCACCGGTATACGAAACATCCCAATATTCTGCATTACTAATTCCGGTAAGTAAAACATCAGTTGTTCCTGATGGATTTGCAACAGTCACATCAACTGACACTACCGGAGCAGAAGCACCGGTTGTGAGAGTATTTATGGAAAAACCATAATATTCTGCACTTACTCCAAGAGGAAACTTATACGTTCCTGATGCAGAACTCAAATTAGCAGCAATATTTCTTGAAAGTGTACCATTAATATATGAACTTTTCGAGCCATCAGATACGGCATTTGCATCGGTATTCGTAATAGTAAGTATATTTGAATTGACATCTAACACTCCTTCTGTCATCGTTAACATACCGGCAACTGAGACATTTCCTAGCATCGTAACACCGGTAGATGTATTATTAATAATAAGATTATTGAAAGTAAAAGCCGGCACATCTTGAGCAGAAGAACCATTAAATGATATAGAACTTCCATCAATTGTATTTGAACCCGCTCCAGGAGTAAATGTACCTGCAACACCTATAATATTTGAAGATTGTAATGTTCTATCTCCTCCTGACAAATTCAAATTATTATAATTCATTGCCCCAACTGTTACATCACTCGCACTAGTATACTCAACAGTTCCTGTTCCCGGAGTAAACCTACCTATAATAGTAACGACACTACTTGAACCTGCAAGTTCAATCGTTTTATCAACACCACCATTTAAGGTAGAAATAGCACCTATTTTCAAATTGTTATTAATTATAATATTACCGGTCACTGTTTTTGTTCCACCTAACTCAGTATGCAAATTATTAAATTGAAATGCCGGAATATCTTGATCTCCGGTACCATCAAAAATAAATGTATTATCAGTGGCAGAAATAACATAATCAGAATCCAAGGTTCCGAGACCACTTACGGTAAAAGTATTCGATACTGAAATTGTTCCACTTTCTAAAGTAACTGTTACCCCACCTCTTGTATTATCTAAAGATAGGTTATAATAATTTGCTCCTTTCACTGTTTGTGTTCCACTACCATTATACACTACGGTACTACCACTTGCAAGATATCCTAAACTTGGAGAACTTGCATTTGTAATGGTAAGTGTTGCATTATTCTTCACATCGACATCCACAGTACCTCCTGTTGTTAATGAATATGCAGCAGGTATAGTAAAATTAGTTGCATTGGTTCCATCTCCAACTACAACTTTAGATCCATTCCCCGAAACTGACCAGGCAGCACCCAATGTAGGTGTTGTTGTACTGTTGTGTATAATATTAAAGGTTTGTCCATCAGAGGTGAAATCAGTAGGATTTGTTCCGCTTCCATCGGTATTTGTTCCCCAATTTGAAAGAGTAGCAATACTTCCGCTTCCATCGTAATAAAAATCAGTAGCCTCGCTTATTGAAACATTTACTGTTGCATCATCTGAACAGCCATACAAACTCATAACAGTTAAAGTATAGTCTCCGGCATCAGCAGAAGAAATTGACATATCCGTTGGATTACGTTCATTACTCGAAAAACTATTTGGTCCGCTCCATGAATATGTAGCCATACCGGACGGCCCACCATACAATTCTAATATTGCATTTTCGTATAAAGGTGTATTTGCACTCGCTGTTGCCGTAGGAATTTCTCTGGTAATAACAGCACCTGAGACATCACTCGTGGCTGCAGGTGAACAAGTTCCTGAAACAACACAATAATAATATAACGTACCGGCTGTTGTAGTTACAGGCGTATAACTTGAAGAAGCTGCTCCCGAAATTAGCGTGCCGCCACTATTCGATTCCGAAGTATTTTTATACCACTGATAGGTTAATCCTGCTCCTGAAGCAGTAACAGACAATGCAGCTGCAGCAACATTCTTACATTCATCTTGTTGTGCTGTTGAAGGATGCACAGATATCGCAGGAAGTGCATTTACGGTTACCGTATGAGTTGCTGAATTTGTAGTACAGGTTCCATTTGTTAAAACAGCTCTGTAAACTGTTGTTTGCGAAAGTGCATCCGAAGTGTATGTCGTAGTGGCATTCACAATATCAGACCAGGTAGATCCCCCGTCAGTCGATGATTGCCATTTTTGAACATCATCAGAATGACCGGACAAGGTTACTGTAACCGTTTCACCTTCACATTTTTCAGCATCACCTGACACAGTACCACCGGTAGGTGCAGCAACAACTGTTATCTCTGATAAGGATGAATATACATCGGCACAAACACCATTAGAGATAACAACACGAAAATCAGTTGATTCAGTTAAAGACTCACTATGTGTTGTCGACGTATTAACAATCGAAGGCCAGGTTGAACCACCATCAGTTGATTTTTGCCATTCAGCAATTGTACCTGATTGACCACTCAATGTTAACGTGCCGGTTGATTCACTTTCACAAATAGTATTAGAAGCAGGAGATATAGAACCTCCAACAGGTTCTGAATCAACCGAAACTGTTGCTGAAGCAGAATTTGAGGTACACGTTCCATTTGTAAGCACCGCATGAAAATCAGTATTTTGTGTAAGGGCACCTGATGTATACGTAGTATTGGTATTCACAATATCCGACCACGTTGAACCGCCGTCAGTAGATGATTGCCATTTCACAACACTTCCGCTGTGTCCCGACAATGAAAGTTCACCACTTGTCTCTCCTTCACAAATAGTAGAACCGCCGGATACAGTTCCACCTGTTGGTACTGATAATACCGTAACTGTTGTACTTGAAGATTGAGCATCTGAGCATATACCATTAGAAATAATTGCACGAAAATAGGTTGTTTCTGTAAGAGCTCCGGAAGTATATGTCGTACTAGTATGAGCAATATCATGTACATCGGATGAGAAATTATCATTAGAATACTGCCATTTCGAAATTGTTCCTGTATGAGAAGCTAATGTAAGGGTTTCACTCGTATTACCAGAACAAATAGTTGTTCCACCTGACACTGAACCACCAACAGGTTGAGCATCAACTGAACCGCTACATGCAACGGTTTTTGAATCAGCATCACCACCACTTACCGTAATATTTTCATTATATGAACCTGTACTTGCTGATGATTTTAAACGCACATACACAGTTTTTGGTTGAGCGGTAATTACTCCACTAGCATATGCATATGTTACAGAGGCAGAAAACGTACTATTATCTGTAGACACCTCAAAATTGGTGCTTCCTGTAACGGTAATATTCCCAGTGCCAACTAAATTTTCACCACTAATAGTAAATAAGTCAGAAGTAGAAGTTGACGAAGCTGCTCCCTCACAATATCCAAATCCTGATAATGTTGTTTCGGAGGTGGTGATTGTGGGAATATAGCAAGCAGTATTTATAGTACCACCAGCACCTACAATAATTTGAGAATCTCCATTCACCAAATTAACACTATTACAATTTTGATCATATGTATAACAAGTCAAAGTTCCACTACCATTTATTGAAAAGTTATTAGAAGAAGAAGCACTCTGCTTTAAAGCACCTATTACATGTCCAGAAGTAACGATATTTATAGTTTGCACACTTGAACCTATCAACTCAAGAGTTCCTAAAGAAGAATTATGAAATCCTTGTATTGTACCAACATCGTTAACTCCTTGTAAATCTATATTTCCCGCAACCTTCAAAACACCGCCTGAAGTAAAAGTTATTGAATAATCCCATTGTGAACAAACTAAATTTCCATTTACAATAACAGTATTAGAATTTACAATCAATTCTCCACCATTTTGTAATGTAAGATTATTACATTCTACCTCACTTAAATCAACAGTAATATCATGCCACCAATTACCACCTATCACGACATCATCACCTGCGCCAGGGACTCCAGCACCACCCCATGTTGCTGAATTATTCCAATCGCCTGATTGTGAACTTGTAAATGTTGCCGCAAAACTCCCCCCTACAACAAACAAAAAAACCACCACAAACGACAAGCATTTATGCAGAAACGCAAAACGATATGTAAATAAATTATTCATAGCTCCCTTTTTATATAATAACAATACACGGGGGTATTTTCCTGTATATCCTCTCTCTTTTTATTAAAATATACGTAAAAATACACATCTATATGTATATACGCAAATTATATGACTATTAGTTACTTAAAAAAGGGTGTTTTTTATTAACAATATATATTTAAAACATATATTATCTACAATGACGAATTTCATTTACGACGGGACATACACTTCCAATATGCCTAGTGGTTCGCTGGATTGGATGGTGATTTCACATAATGATGCGGGTAATAATATGGTTTCTCCTTGTGATATGGTTTCGGCTTCACCTTCACCATAGATAATGGTACCGGCTCCTTCCACACACATATACACAACACCGGAATCTATAGGGTAGTAATCTTTAGTGAAATCAGTTTCTATGTGCAATAAAGAGCACACAAAGAATTCACATTCAAGCAGTTTTTGTTCGCCAATTCTATATGGTTCATATAATACCGAAACTTGTTTGGGGAGAGAGTAATCTATAGCATCTAATGCTAAATCGAGATGCAATTCCCGCTCATTACCTTCTGCATCTTTCCTGTCCCAATCGTAAATGCGGTAGGTAACGTCGGAGGTTTGTTGAATTTCTGCCAAAAGCACTCCTTGACCGATAGCGTGAACCAAACCGGCAGGAACGAAAAACACCTCGCCTTTTTTCACGGCACGATATGAGAGAGAGTTTACTAATTCTTTTGAGTCTTGTACTAAAGCTAAAAATTCATCACGAGACATCTCGCGGTCGAATCCTAAAATAATTTGTGCATCCTCATCTGCTTCAACAATATACCACATTTCTGTTTTTCCGTACGAATTATGCCGTTCTTTAGCCAATTCGTTATTGGGGTGCACTTGCACCGAAAGAAAATCGTGGGAATCAATAAATTTACATAAAAGCGGAAACTCAACACCAAAAGCATCATACACAGCAGAACCAACCAATTCGTCCATATAAATCTCAATAGCTTCTTGGAGCGTATTTCCGGCAAGAAAGCCATTTTCAATAACAGAAATTGAATCTTGCACGGCAGAAATTTCCCAAGACTCTCCACATTTTTCTGGCACATCGGCACGTCCGAATACAGAAGCGATATTGGAACCGCCCCAAACAGTTTGTTTGTATATTGGTTTACATTTTATGGGATACAATTGTGCCATAATCACCGGTTTTTAATGTCGCATACAAAAATGAAGGGTATGCCCCATTTTATTTTTTTTAGTTTGCATATAAAATTCATTATGCGGATTCATCTGCACTTCAATTGTTACATTTTCCACTATCTCAAGCCCATGTCCCTCTAAACCTGCACGTTTTGTAGGATTATTGGTAAGCAAACGCATTTTTTTTACGCCTAATTTTCGTAAAATTTCAGCACCTACGCCATAGTCTCGTTCATCATCTTTGAAGCCAAGTTCAATATTTGCCTCAACCGTGTCGAGTCCTTCTTCTTGCAATTTATAGGTTTTTATTTTATTAAACAAACCTATACCCCGTCCCTCTTGATTCATATATAAGACAACACCTTTCCCTTCCGTATTGACCCGTCTGAGAGCCTCTTCGAGTTGGTGACCGCAATCGCATCGTTGACTGTGAAAAACATCGCCGGTCAAACAGGAAGAATGCACTCGCACCAATACCGCTTCGCTCGGAGTCCACTCCCCTTTTATAAGAGCCACATGCTCTAAGCCGTTCGAAAGTTGTCGAAACGGAACCAAATTGAAATCACCAAAATCAGTCGGCATTTTCACCATATCGCCCATTTCAACCAGGCTATCTTTATCGAGTTTATATGCAATTAAATCCTCAATAGAAATAATTTTGAGGTCGAATTTTTTGCTTATATCCATTAATTCCGGTAAGCGAGCCATGGAACCATCTTCGTTCATAATTTCGACTAAAACCCCACCCGGTTGAAGACCTGCCATAACACTTAAATCTACCGCTGCTTCGGTATGCCCGGAGCGACGAAGAACCCCGCGATTTTTAGCTTTCAGCGGAAAAATATGTCCGGGTCGTCCTAAATCTTCAGGTATAGTATTCGGGTCTACCAAAGCTTGTACTGTTTTGGCACGATCAAAAGCAGAAATACCGGTAGTACATCCCTGCCCTATTAAATCCACAGACACCGTAAACGGTGTTTCGTGCATAGCCGTATTTTTCCCCACCATCAAATCGAGTTCCAATTCCTCGCATCGATCTTCAGTTAGCGGAGCACAAATAA
Organism: Bacteroidales bacterium; assembly: GCA_027858745.1. GTDB lineage: Bacteria > Bacteroidota > Bacteroidia > Bacteroidales > UBA1715 > JAQICB01. The sequence goes on along the minus strand of JAQICB010000104.1, from coordinate 52,170 downwards.
GTCCTCTGCCATGAGTTGCCATAAAATTAATAATTTCAGGACTTATGCTTTCTGCTGCACAGACAAAATCCCCCTCATTTTCCCTATCTTCACTATCAACAACAATAATTACCTTACCGTTCTTAATATCCTCAACAGCTTCTTCTATTGTATTAAACAATGTATTATTGATTTCGTTTTGTTGGTTGCCACACATTTGAATCTACTCCTTTCAAAAACTTAAAAAAACCTATAAACAAGGCCACATTCATACTATAAAAATGGGTAATAAACCGTAATACTGAAATATGTATATTCACTCGCTTCAATATTATGTCTATTACGGGCAACAAAAGTACGGTAATTTGAGCAAAGAACGCATAAGAATATAAAATATCTTGAGAAAAAAGTATGGCCGAAGCAATAAGACAATCAATCAATAAAAACGGTGTCATCCACCGTAAAACCTTATGCGAAAAAAAACTAAATCCGGCTCCGGTAAAAACGCGAGATGCAATATGCCCGAAACTCGAAAGATTCTGAAAATTACCAATAGAAATACGTACTTTTCGGCGAAACTCTTCGTGAATAATATTTGAAATATCTTCATAACACACCGCATTCAATTCCGCAATTGTTTTTTTCCCCTGCTGAATAACCGACATGGTAATAAAAAAATCATCCATAAAATAATTTGTCGGGACCGGTGTGTAATATTCTCTCCGTATGGAATACACTCCACCAAAAGCACCAATCATCGATCCCCACAAAATTCCCTCTCGATATTTTATCAGATTTTCATGCGATAAATATGTTTTTTCTTGAAGAGATATTCCTGTTTTTTTAATATTTGTATTAATAATATACCCTCCAACCAAAGCAATATCAGGATTTTTGTAATGCTTCACCAATTCATACAGTGTGTGTGCTTCGAAAAACACATTGGCATCGGTAAGAATAATAATATCGGACGAGGCTTCAGCAACAAGTGTATTTATAATAGCCGCCTTACCGTGTCGAGACGAAAAATCATGGAGGTGTAACTGTGGGTAATGTTGCGAGTATGATGTTATAATTTCGTTTGTTCTATCCGATGAATTATCAGAACCAATATGCACATCAAACAAATCCGTGGGGTATGATGTATCGAAGGTACTATTGATTTTTTTTTCAATCACTTCCTCTTCGTTATGTGCTGCTATAATAATAGAAACATGCGGCAAATCATCATCATGCAAAGAAAATACGTGTTGATTTTGCTTTTTGTGTACCGTAAGTATTTTCAACAAAAACGGATACATTATATAGGTATGAAAAATACCCGCAACACAACACCAAAAAAAAACCTCAATTGCGAAATACATATCGAAAGTAAAAATCTACAAGCTCTTGAATTATTGAATAATTATCAAATTTTTGACGCACAAAGGTACGTGCATTTTTTGCTATATCATAAACTTTGACGGGATTATCCACCAAATCAGATATTTTGTCAACAAACTCATCTACATTGTTTGCAATCACAATTTCCGCATCAGGCTTCGCCGGAATTCCTTCTGCACCAATACTTGTAGATACAATTGTTTTTCCGTACGCCATTCCCTCTATAATCTTAATTCTCATACCACTACCTGCCATAAGCGGCACAACCATAATATCTTGTGCCATCATATAATCTTTTGCATTAGAAACTTCGCCAACAAACTCTACACCAGACACATTCATCTCTTCCACAAACCATCCTGGAGCATTTCTACCTGCAAGAGAACACCGCAATTGAGGATATTTTTCATGAATTTTCGGCCAACATTCACGCAAGAACCACACGAGTCCTTGTTGATTTGGAGCCCAATCCAATCCACCAATATGAAACAAAGACGAAACCTCATCTTTTTGTACCACGTTCATTTCTTCTACAAACACTCCTGTTGGAGCAACAAAATAAGGTTTCACATTACCCATTTCGTAGTATTTATCAGCATCACGTTGTGTTATAGACACCAATAAATCGTACATATTTATATATTTTCGTTCGAAACGTTCAACCCGCTTTGCGACCGTTTTAATATAGCACTTTTTAACAGGATTTTTCGTTTCTCGCCACAATCTATCCCATATCTCACACTCCACATTATGTGCACGATATACTATTTGTGCATCCGAAAATTGACGAATAAACGGAATATACGCACACATATATAAGCCCTCAATTTGAATTATCTCAAACTTATTTTGAGAGAGCACTTGTTTCAATTTATTTTTAAATTTCGGAAATAAAAACCGACTTGCAGTATATGGAATTTGCGAAAAACACAAATTCCACAAAGCACCAAAAAAGGTAATATGAGTGTTTTTGTAAACCTGATGAAAATTAGCCATTTGAGTTATTTCAAAAGGAATATCATCAACATCAGTATAATGTTTTGATGTATTAATAGCCAAAACTGTAACATCATGCCCGGTTACATAAAACCCTTTAAGCATACTAAACGCCGCAATTACACCACCATCCTTAAGCGGATACGGAAATTTATTACAAATCTGTAATATGTTCATATATTCTTTTGTTTTTTCAATTTTAAAATGCCTATCAAGTTTTGAATAAGAATTTTTGGACGTGCAATAACCTTATCGTGCGTTGCCATATAGGTAAAGATCATACCAATTACGAATACAATAAGTGTAGCAAACCACATTCCCCAAACTGCATTCATTTCTCCAGATTTCACTCCTTTTTCACCAATCATACTTATAATATAGTATACCAAAAAGAAAATGAACGAAAAAATAACGGGAATACCCAATCCACCTTTTCGGACAATTGCACCAAAAGGAGCCCCAACAAAAAACATAATAAAACAAGCTATTGCCAGTGTGAATTTTTTATGTAATTCGATACGATGCCTGTTAAATACCAAATTTTGTTCATGTTCATTATCAATATTTGTCGTAAGATATGATTCTGCCATTCGAGCAAAATCTAAAGCACGCGAAACCGATTGTTTTTTATAAATTTCATTCATTGCATAAAACAGAGAATCGACCGGCACAACAAGCGGGGGTTCCTCTTTGACCGAAATTCCTTTAAAAATTTTATACATAAAAAAATGCTTAAAACTTCGGTCATTCAACTTTTTCTTATATGCTTTGAGAGAATCTATTGTATATTGAAGCTGCATTAAATTCTGCATTTTCGCATTATGCCGAAACAACTCCATATTTGTTCGGTCAAACTCGGTCGGATCCAATTCAAACAAAACCTCTTGTTTGGTAAATTTTTGTTCCTGAAAGGGACGTTTTATGCGTGTTTGCCGTGGATTACGAGCATCGAGTAATTCTTCGTATCGTCTTCCATTAAAAAGTGAAAAGATTAAATATTGCTCATTGGGTGTAACCTGCATCATTGCTGAATCAGCCAAAATCACATTAGTATTACCGTCTTCTTTTCTATGATCGTATATCAACACATTATACATCATATTTGTATTTATGTTTTTCGACTCAATTTTAATGCGGATATTATCGAGCCCGTCGAAAAACACCCCTTCCTGAATATTCAATGCCGGTCGTTGATGACGCACATCAAACATAAGAGACCACAGTCGCAAATTACTGTACGGCAACACATTATTTGAATACACAAAAGCAAGAGATGCAATTAAAAGATTTACAATCACGAGGGGTTTCATAATTCGAACAAGAGAAATACCCGCAGATTTAATGGCAATTAACTCATTGTTTTCCCCCAAATTTCCATACACAAATATAGAAGCACACAAAATAGCCAAGGGAAGCGACATTTCGAATAATCCCATTGAAGCATAAAACATCAATTCGGCAACAACAGACCATTCGAGTCCTTTTCCAACAAGGTCATCGATATATTTCCACAAAAATTGCATGAGCAAAATAAATGTGGTCACAAAAAAAGTAATAATAAAAGGGGTGAGATATGACCGAACAACGAGCCAATCTAATTTTTTAATACCGAGCATATGCACGAAGTGAAAATCACGAACCTAAAACAAGTTTTAACTGTTCAATTTGCGTTTCCCACAGCTGAATTGCATCTTCTTTTTCGTCGGGTTCCGCAAAATCTGTAATAACAAGAGCAACATCTCCGGTCAAATCATCAATATTAATACGAAATTCAAAATAATAATCTTCACCTTCATCTTCTTCCCACCGAAACCGAATATAAGAAAACTCCTTTTTCCCAAGAACTTCAGCACGGGTTTCATAACCGTCCCAAATAAAAATGTAGGTTTTGTATTGATTCTCAAAGTTTACATCATCAGCAAACCACTCAGCCAATCCCGAAGGAGACGACAAACGATTATATAAAATCTTGGGAGACGATTTAAAACTAAATTCTAAATTAATCTGTTCTTTTTCCATGTAATAGTCTGATTTTGCATCGAAATATTCGCTGCCTAAATTTAAGTTTTGCAATATAGCAAAAAAATATCATAAAATATCTTTCTGCATAATTCTTTTAAAATTTTGGACTAAATATCCGCATAATTCAGAGACGGAAATATCTAGAATATCAGATGCAATTCCATACATATCAGAGACCTGTCTATTATCATCATCTGTTTCCAAGCACAGACGTTCACGAGGAATAAGGTGAATATTTTTGTGCATTTTTGCCTGAGAAATCCCGGAAAAACCAAAAGAAAAATATGCATTATAATGAAGCATTTGAGTTATTTGCACCTCATTTCCTCGAAAATCATGAAAAATAATCGGAATAGTCACTGCATATTTTTTCAAGACAGAAAGAATATCAGAATACGAGCGGACAGCATGAATAATGAGTGGTTTTCCCGTTTTTTGCGCAATTTGAACCTGTTGTTCGAAAACCGGAAATTGTATCTCAAGCGGCACATCACATGCTCTATCGATACCACATTCACCTATACAAAAAAATGTATCCGAATTGGCAAGTTGCTCCAAATCATTTATCACCTGCTTCGCATTCGGCTGTGCGCTATCCCAAGGATGAATGCCGGAAGAGAAATATACCCCTTTTGTCCCTTTTCCACGAAGCACCTCCTCTATCGATAATTGAAGAATATCAATACAATCATCATTGAGAGACATTTGATGGGTATGAAAATTAACAAACTTACTGCACATCTTTCATCGAAAGTTGAATTCTATTTTTTTCAGCATCTACCGAAAGCACTTTAACCTGCACCTGTTGGTTAACCGAGACCACCTCAACAGGATTAGAAATAAACTCTTGGGTAATATGAGAAATATGAACTAATCCGTTTTGCTTGATACCAATATCGACAAACGCACCAAAATTTGTCACATTCGTAATTATCCCCGGCAACACAGCTCCCTCCTTCACATCAGCTATAGTTTTCAGGGACTCATTAAAAGAAAAAATCGTAACCTTATCACGTGGATCTCGGCCCGGCTTTTCAAGTTCCGCCAATATATCACGAAGCGTCGGTTCACCAATTTCATCAGAAATATAAGATTGAATAGATATTTTTTCACGAAGTTCTTTGTGAGCAATTAAGCCCACAACTGTCGTTCCGACATCACGAGCCATTTTCTCCACCAAGGCATATCGTTCGGGGTGCACAGCTGTACGGTCGAGCACATATTTCGCCTGAGCAATTCGCAAAAAGCCCGCACATTGTTCAAATGTTTTCTTTCCCATTTTCGGCACATTCAACAAATCGGAACGTGAAGCAAAAGCCCCCTCTTGGTCACGAATATCAACAATAGATTGTGCCAATGTGGGACCGACACCGGCCACATATGCCAACAAATGTTTACTCGCCGTATTCAGTTCAACCCCCACCATATTCACACAACTTTCCACCACCTCATCCAAACTTTTTTTCAAATCTGTCTGATTCACATCATGTTGATACTGTCCGACCCCTATAGATTTCGGATCGATTTTCACCAACTCCGCCAAAGGATCCATCAATCGGCGTGCAATAGAAACAGCACCGCGCACCGTTACGTCATACTGCGGAAACTCCTCACGAGCTACCGACGATGCCGAATACACGGAAGCACCCGCTTCGCTCACCACAAAAACCTGCACTTTGTGCGGAAAAGCAATACGCTGCATAAAACGCTCTGTTTCCCGTCCCGCCGTACCATTACCAATCGCAATCGCATCAATTTTATATGAAGCCACCAATTGCGCAATTTTTTTTATTGCCATTTTAGACTCATTTTGTGGCGGGTGCGGATAAATAGTTTCGTTATGCAACAGAGCCCCCACCTCATTCACACATACCACCTTGCAACCCGAACGAAAACCGGGGTCAATCCCCAAAATCCGTTTTTGACCATACGGAGGCATAAGCAATAATTGTCGTAAATTTTCGGCAAACACCCGTATTGCAGAAATATCGGCACGTTTTTTTGCCTCATTATAACACTCCGTTTCGATTGACGGAGCCAACAGACGAATATATCCATCCTCCAAAGCAAGCCTTACCTGATCTGCCGCAGGATTCTGTTTGCGTACAAAACGAGAAACAAGCCGAGGCACAATATCTTTTTTATCAACTAAAATAGAAACACGCAATAATCCCTCCTTATAAGCTCGCATAATTGCGAGCAAGCGGTGAGAAGGACATTTTTTTAATAATTCAGTATAATCAAAATACTGAGCATATTTCTGAGCCTCATCATCTTTTCCTTTTACTAATTTTGATTTAATAACAGCATCACGCTGAAATACCGAACGCACAAAAGAACGAACGTGTTTATCTTCATGAAACCATTCCGCAATAATATCACGAGCACCTTGCAAAGTATCTTCAACAGAAGAGCATTCTTTCGAAACATATTTATGTGCCTCATCATTCACATTTCCATTTGGCAGTGCAAACAGAAATCGAGCAAGGGGTTCCAGCCCCTTTTGTTTTGCAATAATCGCACGTGTTTTTCGTTTCGGTTTAAAAGGCAAGTACACATCCTCCAAATCCTGCAAAAGCACAATTTCATCAATCTGCCTCCGCATTTCGGGTGTTAAGGCATCTTGCTCCTCAATAGACTTGAGTACCGTTTTTTTGCGAGCATCTAAAGTCTCGAACGCCTCAAATTCAGATTGAATATCACGAATTTGCATTTCATCAAGATTCCCCGTCTGTTCTTTCCGATAGCGAGCAATAAACGGCACCGTTGCCCCCTTCGTAAGGAGAGAAATTGTGTGACGAATCTGCCGTTCAGAAATATGTGTTCTTTTTTGTATTAGCGATATATATATTGTGTTCATATGATTATTCTATGTATTTTAAGTATGTGAAGAAAACTCAGCATAAGCAAACAGTTCTTGCAAAAATTAACTATCGAGACCTTCAATATCTTTTATATGTAAATCAAGAGCTTTTACCGAAATTTGAATTTCCTTAATCAACAAAGCAAGCGAAATAATAAGCGACAGCAAAGCAATGCCGAAAATGTAAGTTGCAAAAATTTTAAAATTTATATATATTAAAAACATAGTCAGCACACACAGTAAAAGACTAAAAATACCAGTAATTTGCATCGCACGTGTTAAATACAATCGCTTACGTAAATTTTGAATTTGCCACAGCAAAATTGACGATTTACTTTGTATATACTTATCGTGTAAAGTACGAACGAGAGAGGCATACGATAAAAATCTATTCGTATACGCAAGCATAATAAGAGAAATTGCCGAAAAGAGCAATGCCGGAGTTGTAAGAGTTAATTCCATATCTAAAAAAGTTATTGCGTAAAAATAGATAAAAGATATTAAGAAAAAAAATATAGTAACACGCCATGGTGTGTCACAACATTACATCGATAAAACAGGTATTAAAAACATATCCACCAAATATTACAATTTAAAAAAAATAACCATGTCACATCCTTAATTACACCATTTTTTATATCTTTGTGGGGAGTAATTATTTATAAACAAATTCATACATGGATACACATACAATAGACAAGGCAAAGACTTGGTTGACAGGAAACTATGATGAGAAAACGAAAAAAGAAATCCAGTATTTAATCGACAAACAAGATCCGGAACTTGAGGATGCATTTTACAAAAATCTTGAATTTGGCACCGGTGGTTTGCGAGGGGTTATTGGTGTCGGCACCAACAAAATAAATAAATACACGGTTGGTATGGCAACGCAAGGCTTTGCAAATTATATAAAAAAAGTATATGCAGATGACGAACAAATTTCTGTTGCCGTCATTCACGACTGTCGTATTCGCGGACGAATGTTTGCGGAAACAGTGGCAAACATATTTGCAGCAAATGGTTTTAAGGTATATTTATCAAAAGAGCTTCGTCCAACGCCCGAATTATCTTTTGCAATCAGACGTTTAGGGTGTAAGGCCGGTGTAAATGTTACGGCTTCACATAATCCCGCAAAATACAACGGCTACAAAGCATATTGGGAAGATGGCTGTCAATTAATAGCACCACATGACGATAACGTAATTACAGAGGTAAATGCCATAGCAAGCATTAATGATGTAAAATGGGAAGGAAATCCGGAAAACATCATATTATGGGACGAAGAAATTGACAAACCATACGTTGAAGCTATCAAAGGCCTTTCCCTTTCTCCCGAAATTATACAAAAACAAAAAAACCTTTCAATTGTATTTTCCCCACTACACGGAACCGGTATCACATTAGTGCCACGTGTACTGAAAGAATATGGTTTCGAAAATATTCATATTGTTGAAGAACAAGCAGTAATTTCCGGAGAATTTCCATCGCTTCGCGAAAAAGGAAAATCTGTACGCGAAGAAGATTTTGAATCAGAAACCGAATGGTTACGTCAACTTAACGATATTACAGGCTCTCCTAATCCGGAAAAGGAATCGGCAATGGAATTGGCAATTCAAAAAGGAAAAGACATTAATGCCGACATTATTATGGCAACTGACCCTGACGGTGACCGCGTGGGTATTGTTGTGAAAAATTCTGAAGGAGAATATAAAATATTAAACGGAAATCAAACCGGTACTCTATTTGTACAATACTTAATCCAACAATGGGATGCACAACAAAAATTACAGGGAAAAGAATTTGTTGTAAAAACAATTGTAACCACCGAACTGATTGCTGAAATCTGTACAAAATATAATGTTGAATTATGTAATGTATTAACCGGATTCAAATATATAGGTGAAAAAATCCGATTGCTTGAAGGTTCAAAACAATATATTGGCGGTGGCGAAGAAAGTTTCGGCTATTCTGCCGGCGATTTTGTGCGTGATAAAGATGCGGTTATTGCCTGCGCTCTCATTGCGGAGGCTGCGGCTGTAGCAAAAGAAAACGGCAAAAGTTTATATGATGTCTTAATAGACACCTATCTCGAATACGGTTATTTCAAAGAAGAACTTGTTACCCTCAAAAAAGAAGGAAAAGCAGGTCAAGAAGAAATTGCAGCAATTATGGATAGGTTTCGTGCAGAACCGCCAACTGAAATTGGTGATTCAAAAGTTATTCTTCAACGAGATTTTTTCACAAAAATCGAAAAAGATCTCACAAGCAATAAAGAAAGTCAAACCGGACTGCCATCATCAAATGTATTGCAATTTATTACCGAAGACAATTCAAAAATTACGGTTCGTCCTTCGGGAACCGAACCTTTAATTAAATTTTATTTTGAGGTTCGAACAAAAGTTGCTTCGCAGAGCGATTTTGACAATGCAGAAATTGTTCTCGCTCAAAAAATTGAACGTCTCAAAAAATCACTGGGACTTTAAAACAATAAAACATCTGTGTAAAAACAGGTGTTTTTTTTTGTACATACAAAACCTACTATTATGGAATTTGAAAAACTTGTTCAGAAACTTGCAAAACAAAATAAACAACGTATAGTTTTACCCGAATCATTCGAGCCGCGAACATTAGATGCTGCCGATATAATAATTCGAGATAACATAGCCGATATTATTCTCATTGGTAATCCCGATGATGTTCGTGCTGCTGCAAAAAAAAGAAATTTATCTCATGTTGTTTCAAAAGCAACTATTATAGATCCTCTTAATCATCCTAAAATTGATGAGTATATTGCTTTAATTGTTTCGCTGAGAAAAAGCAAAGGCGTGTTTGAAAACACCGCTCGCGAATTATTAAAAAACCCACTCTATCTCGCTGCGACCATTATCAAAGCAGGAGATGCTGACGGTGAAGTTGCCGGTGCTGAAAATGCAACAGGTGATGTGTTACGACCGGGATTTCAATTAATAAAAACATCTCCCGGCATTTCACTTGTTTCGAGTGTTTTTGTCATAATTCTTAAAGATAAAGAATTTGGTGACGATGGAATTATGTTGTTTGCAGACTGTGCAGTCAACCCGAATCCTACGGAAGATGAATTGGCTGAAATTGCCGTTACAACCGCACGAACTGCGCAAAACCTGTTGGCAATAACCCCACGAATTGCAATGCTTAGTTTTTCAACTCATGGAAGTGCAAAGCACAAAATGATTGACAAAGTAGCCACGGCAACAAAAACAGTTCAAGACAATTACCCTGATTTGCTCATTGACGGAGAAATGCAATTGGATGCGGCAATCATTCCGGAAGTCTGTGCAAAGAAAGCTCCAAACGCACGAATAAAAGGTAATGCTAATGTACTTATTTTCCCATCTTTAGAAGCAGGTAATATTGCATACAAATTAGTGCAACGTTTTGCTCATGCCGATGCGTACGGACCAATTATTCAGGGCTTGGCGGCACCAATTAATGATTTATCACGCGGATGTTCGGTAAACGACATTGTAAATGTGGTAGCTATGACGGCAATACAAGCTCATAAAGGGAAAAAAGAGACAATGAAAAATGCTTCTAATATATAAGGAACTGTCATAAATAATAATTATAATTCACACAGCCCACATCAAAAATAGGAGCAAATAATTATCTATTCCCCATCGTAAAGATGAATACGACACATAAAAGTCAACTAATATATGCATCATTAAAAAAAATATCTATGAAAATACTTATCCTTAATAGTGGAAGTTCTTCGATAAAATTTCAATTACTGGAAATGCCTGAAGAAACGAGTATAGCATCGGGTATGATTGATAGAATTGGTACAGAGAAAAGTCTCATAAAAATATCATCTCACAATGCTGTTTTTGAAGATAACCGTCCTATTCGTGACCACGAAGAAGGCGTTAAGGCAATTATTGATTCTTTACAAAACCCGAAATACGCCATTATATCAGATACAGAAGAAATTGCAGGTGTTGGTCATCGAATAGTACATGGTGGCGAAAAATTCAGCAAAAGTGTCATTATCAATCAAGAAATTCTCCACGACTTAGAATCATGCAACGATTTAGCACCACTCCATAATCCGGCAAATATAAAAGGTGTTGTTGCAGCACAAAATTTATTACCTCATGCGGTGCAATGTGGCACATTAGACACGGCTTTTCACCAAACAATGCCCGAAAAAGCATATATGTATGCTCTTCCCTACGAATATTACACACAATATAAAGTACGAAAATACGGATTCCACGGATCAAGCCATAAATATGTGTCTCAAATGGCAGCAGAAGTAGCCGGAAAAGACTACAATTCATCAAAAATTATCATTTGTCATCTTGGCAACGGCTCCTCAGTTGCAGCAGTCAAAAACGGAAAATCTATTGACACCTCTATGGGACTCACACCGCTTGAAGGCTTAATGATGGGAACACGGTGCGGAGATTTAGATTTGGGTGCGGCATTGTTTATTATGCGAAAAGAACAATTATCGGTAGATGAAATGGATATCATTCTTAACAAAAAAAGTGGTTTTGTGGGAATTACCGGATTTTCATCTGATATGCGCGATATAAAACAAGCTGCTCAAGAAGGAAACGAACGAGCTCAACTGGTACTTGATATGCTCTCGTACAGAGTAAAAAAATATATTGGTTCGTATGCAGCGGCAATGGAAGGTGTTGACATTATTGCATTTACCGGAGGTATTGGAGAAAATAATATTGATTTACGTGAGGAAGTGTGTAAAGGTCTTGCATTTCTCGGTGTTGACCTAGACTATGATGCAAACAAAAATATACAGCACGATTCCGATATCATAACTAGCAAATCTTCACGAGTAACTGCAATGGTTGTAAAAACAAACGAAGAAATTATAATAGCACGAGATACCTATACGTTATTACAATCATAATAATTTTTTTACGTTTTTTTTTGAAAGCTTATTAATTTTGATTACACATATATACATGTAGATTCATTATAAAAAACAAAAAGTGTATGAAAACAAATAACATATGTGACTTATTTTCGATAAAATATCCCATTATTCAGGGGGGTATGGTTTGGTGTAGCGGATGGAAATTAGCTTCGGCAGTAAGTAATGCCGGTGGTTTAGGTTTACTCGGAACCGGAAGCATGTATCCCGAAGTTTTGCTCCAGCATATAGAAGAAATGAAAGAAGCTACGAATAAGCCTTGGGGCGTAAACATTCCACTTATGTATCCTGATATCGAAGCAATTATTGATACTGTGATCCGTAAAAAAGTACCTATCGTTTTCACATCGGCAGGGAGTCCTAAAAAATGGACAAAGACATTACAAAAATATAACATCAAAGTAGCCCACGTTGTATCGAGCAGTTTTTTTGCAAAAAAATGTGAAGAAGCCGGTGTTGATGCAATTGTTGCCGAAGGATTTGAGGCCGGCGGACATAACGGACACGAAGAAACCACGACAAGCACTCTCATACCTCAAATTCGGAAAGCGACCACACTCCCGCTTATTGCAGCCGGAGGAATTGCAACGGGCAAACACATTGCTGCCGCACAAATACTTGGAGCAGACGGGTTTCAAATAGGCTCTCGTTTTGCCGTTAGTGCCGAATCGTCATCTCACGACAATTACAAACAAGCCATATTTAATTCCCGTGAAGGAAATACCATGCTCTGCTTAAAAAAAGTGTCTCCTACCCGACTGCTTACCAATCGAGTATTTGAAGTGATTGCCGAAATGGAAGATGAAGGTGCCACAAAAGAAGAATTGCAGGAATTTATGGCAAAAGGACGTGCAAAAAAAGGAATATTCGAAGGTGACATTATAGAAGGTGCTTTAGAAATTGGACAAGTTTCTTCATATTTCAAACAAAGCGAAACTGTTTCGGAAATATTTACCGACCTTATTACCGATTATTCACAAGCACTACAAGATATTCAAAAAAACTCGTTCATCTAAATAAACAGAAATACATGATTTCATTCAAAAAGTTTGAACTTGCAAACGGATTACGATTTATTGTTAACACAGATACTCATACCCCATTTATTGTGGTGAACACATTATATAATGTTGGGTCAAAACACGAATCACCCGACAAGACAGGTTTTGCCCATCTATTTGAACATCTTATGTTTGGCGGTTCCAAAAACATTCCGTCATTTGACGAACCACTTCAGAAAGTTGGTGGTGACAATAATGCATTTACCAATTCAGACATTACCAATTACTACATAACTGTTCCAAAAGAAAATATTGAAACAGCATTTTGGTTAGAGTCAGACCGTATGTTAGAATTAAATTTTTCACAAAAAAGTCTCGACACACAAAAAAATGTGGTTATTGAAGAATTTAAACAACGGTACTTAAATAGACCTTATGGCGATGCTTGGTTGTATCTTCGACCACTTGCCTACAAAAATCATCCATACCAATGGGCAACAATCGGGAAAAAAATTGAGCACATACAAGAAGCAACTTTACAAGATGTTAAAGATTTTTTCTTTCATCACTATGCTCCCAACAATTCAATAATCTCTATTTCGGGAAATATTTCCCTTAAAAAAGCAAAACGATTAGCTCAAAAATGGTTTGGTTCTATTCCACATCGAGACATTTCGACAATGGAACGCGAGAAGGAAGAACAACAAACAGAAAAACGCAGCCAAACTTTAGAACAAGACGTGCCCTTGCATGCAATTCACAAAGCTTATCATATGTGCGAACGCTCACATCCCGATTTTCATGCAATTGATTTATTATCAGATATTTTATCGAACGGAAAATCGTCACGCATGTACAATAATTTAATTCAAAAACAAAAACTCTTCAGCGATTTGCAGGCATTCATAACGGGTGAAGACGACCCCGGTTTATTTATCATTACCGGCACGGTGATGCCCGGATTTACAATTGAACAAGCAAACGAGGCAATAGAAAGCGAATTACAATCAATTCGAAAAACACCAATACGTGAATATGAATTACAAAAAGTAAAAAACAAAGTAGAATCAACACTCATTTTTAGCGAAAGTAGTATTTTACACAAGGCCATGAATTTGGCAAAATATGAATTACTTGGTGATGCCGGTTTGATAAATCACGAGACCGAAAAATACGCATGCGTTACCATCGAAGATATACAACGAGTTGCACAATTCGTTTTTTCCGAAACAAATGAATCGACTCTATTGTACCAATCCACATCACAAGCATAAGTATATGAAAGACATTAACCGAACGATACCGCCAAAATTTAAAACAATTGCCAAACTTTCGTTTACCAAAGCAAAAGAAAAAAAATTAGCAAACAATATCCCCGTTTATACTATAAATGCGGGAGAACAAGATATTTTAAAAATTGATATACTTTTTAATGCCGGAGAATGGTATCAAGACCAAGCCCTTGTGTCGTCATCAACCGTTCAGCTTTTACAAGAAGGCAGTGCGAATTTTTCTGCCGAAGATATAGCCGAAAAACTAGATTTCATGGGTTCGTACGTTTACTACAATGCCGGAAAACATACCACCGGCATAAGTGTATTTACCCTTTCGAAATACATAGACGACACATTAGAAATAATTGAAGACAGTATAAAAAATCCGCTTTTCCTCGAAGACAATTTTGCAACGTATACGGCAAAGAAAAAACAGCAATATGCAATAGAAAAACAAAAAGTAGAAGTTATTGCACAAAAAAAATATGCACAAATACTGTTCGGTGCCAACCATCCCTATGGTATTTCTCACGAACCGGAAGATTTTGATAATCTGAGTATTGCAGATATTAAAAAATTTCACAAGACACATTACACTTCCGAAAACTGCAAAATAATTATAAGTGGCAACATAAAACCGGAACATTTCGAAATCCTCTCCCGTCGGTTTGGCACACCGTTCGGAAAAATAGCTGGCGAAAAAGCTCATGTACAAGAATTTGCAATAGACCCCTCACTCGAAAAAAACCATCATATTGAAAAGCCCGGTGCAGTTCAATCGGCAATACGTATTGGGAAATTACTTGTGAATAAATATAATCCAGACTATCCGGCATTACAAGTTTTAAACACCGTTTTGGGCGGTTATTTCGGCTCGCGACTTATGTCAAATATTCGCGAAGACAAAGGCTATACATATGGTATTGGCTCTGGAATTGTTTCGCACAAAACAGCCGGTTATTTTGTAATTGTAACTCAAGTAGGACAAGATGTTTGCGAGCAAGCAAAACAAGAAATTTACTACGAACTCAAAAAACTTCGTACCGAAACCATTCCCGAAGAAGAATTACAGACCGTTAAAAATTACATGAAATCCACATTAGCTCGGAATTTCGACGGGATTTTTGCCTTATCAGAAAGTTTCAAAACGATACTTGAATATGATTTAACCTACAGTTATTATTCACGATTTTGGAAAACCATTCAAAACATTACACCGGCAGAGTTAAAAACTTTGGCGAATACTTATTTGCACGAAGACTCTATGTATGAAATAATTGCAGGAAGTAAATAAATAGACTATATTCACATCATTATGAAACACAGGTTGCGTTATATTATTCTTTATCTCCTCTTTTTTACAAAAGTGGTACACAGTTTCGGTCAGACTGTTGACGCACCGGATATTCAATTTGTGAGTATCAATCCATATACAAACGAAGTAAGCATTGCATGGCTGCAAAGCACCAATACCAACATAGAATTTACTCGCATACATTATGTGTACGACAAAACAAGCATTATAAAAGCACTTACAATTATCGACATTCCCGAAAACAAAGACGATACCCTCATTTTCAAAACCGACACAATAGGCGTTTTCACAACACAAGCAGACGAAGCCCCACTTTCATTTGCGACCGACGCATACACTAATACAAATGAAAACTCCATTAGTTTAGATAAATACCACACCACAATGATAGTTGAAAGTTCTGTGGGTGAATGTGGCGGCGAAATAACTCTCAGCTGGAATCCCTACCAAGGCTATGATGCCATTGTTTCTAATTATACCATAGTTGAAGTTACCGGAATAAACACCGAAACCACTATTGCAGAAGTACCGGCGAACCAGACAAGTTATATTATATCGCCAAACGGAGAGAGCGATCGAAGATTTTTTATAGAAGCCACAATAGAAACAAACGGAACAGCATACACCACAACATCACAAATGATGAATATTACCGAAGAATCATACACCTATCCGGAAAATATATACATTTCATCAATAAGCTGTTCTGTCGAAAACTATTTCACACTTCACATAGAAACAGACGCGCAATCAGACTTCACGAGCCATATCATAGAACGCTCATTCCTAAACAGAATCAATTTTGTTCCTTACGACACCATAGCTATTCCGAGAGGAACTGCAGAGTTTACGTATATAATTCCTCAGAAATACTCTTCGGACTCTCTCTTTTTTTACAAAATAACTGCTGTTGACGATTGTGGCAATAGCATTGTAAGTTCACAAATTGTAAACCCAATAGAAGTTCGCATACAAACCTTTTCGGAACATGAGCATTTTTTATCGTGGGACAAAGGACTTATGTGGGAAGAAGAATACGATTCTTGCAAAATTTATCGAGTAACAAACATGAATCATGAAGAAAAAATTGCAACACTTCCGGCATCAGAAGAATCATATGTAGATGAGATAACAGATTTTGCCATTGATCCGCATATTTGTTACTATATAGTTGCAACACAAAAAAGAGACAGTATGCCCAACACAACACAATCTCATTATGCATGTGTTGACAAAGAAAGTCACGTATACGTTCCCAACACCTTTAACCCACACAGTTCTTTCGAAGAAAATCGAATTTTCAAACCCAAATACGCATATATAGCCGGAACCTACACCATGCAAATATTCAGTAGAAACGGCTCAAAAATATTCGAAAGCAGCGATATAAATAAAGGTTGGGATGGCACCATACGGAATAAAGCCGCTGCCGAAGGAACATACTTATATGCAATCCATATTACATTACCAAACGGAGAAAATATATCAAAAAACGGTGCTATTAATTTAATTTTTCAGAGTGAATAGACCCATATTTTTCATATTTTTGTCTTTTAAAAAAAACACAGATGGCAGATTTTACGCAGAAAGAAAAAGATTTTATAGAAGCACAATTTGATGAAATTCTCAAGCATTCTGCGAAATGTAGAAAAGATGAAGACAGCGTAAAAACTATTCGCAAAGCTTTTAACATAGCAAACGAAGCACACTATGGCTGCCGAAGAAAATCTGGCGAACCTTATTTTTTACACCCCATAGAAGTTGCAAAAATTGTAGCCGGAGATATTGGACTGGGAATGCGTTCTATTGCCTGTGCTCTTTTGCACGATGTGGTTGAAGACACCGACATAACCGTAGAAGACATTGAAAATCTGTTTGACCCCAAAATTGCACAAATAATTGACGGCTTAACAAAAATCAGAGGTGTTCTCAAAACAAAAACAAGTCAAGCCGAAAACATAAAGAAAATTCTTCTAACCCTCTCGGATGATGTACGAGTTATTCTCATAAAATTAGCCGACAGGCTGCACAATATGCGAACTCTTGACGCAATGCCACTCGATAAACAAATTCGCATTTCTGCCGAAACCCGAGCATTTTTTGTGCCACTAGCACACCGACTAGGGTTTTACAACCTTAAAACAGAATTAGAAGACCTGTGTTTAAAATACGAGCACCCCGTTATTTATAATGATATTTATAAAAAACTGAAGGGAAGCGAAAAAAAACGAATTCATTATCTAAATCGCTTTTGTATACCGCTCATGATGGTTTTTGAGCAAAACGAAATAAAATACAATATTACCAGTCGTTCAAAATCAATATCATCTATTTGGCATAAAATTCAAACCAAAAATGTATCATTCGAAAATGTATATGATGTATTTGCTGTCCGCATTATTCTCGTAGATGTGCCGAGAGAAGAAGAAAAAGCAATGTGCTGGCGAGTATATTCATACATTACCGACACCTACACTCCCAACCCAAAACGACTCCGCGACTGGGTAAGCACACCAAAAGAAAATGGTTACGAAGGCTTGCACACAACCGTAATGGGACCTGATGGAAATTGGGTTGAAATACAAATTCGTACCGAGCGAATGAATGAAATTGCTGAACGAGGATACGCTGCACATTGGAAATATAAAGATGTTGAAGGTTTTGATAAAACCGAATTAGAACAATGGCTGCAAAAACTGAGAACAACACTCGAGAATCCAAATAATGATGCACTTGCATTTTTAGATGACTTTAAACTCAACTTATACACAACCGAAATTTTTGCATTCACACCGCAAGGAGATTTAAAAAGACTTCCGTCAAAAGCAAACGTTTTGGACTTTGCATTCGAAATACACACCCAAATAGGGCTTCACGCAATTGGTGCAAAAGTAAACAGACACAAAACAGTACCCCTTGATTACGAAGTTCAAAATGGTGACCAAATAGAAATTCTCACATCTGAAAAACAAAAGCCGCAAAAAGAATGGCTCTCATTTATTACCACCGCAAAAGCAAAAAATAGTCTGCAACAAATATTTAAAAACGAGAGAAAGAAAAATATTTTACGCGGTCAGAACAGATTACAAGAAGCTCTTCGTGCACACAAATTAAAAGAAAATAAATCCCTTCTCGATAAATTAATAATGGGATATGGCGTTATGTCTATCAACGATTTATACGTAGGCATAGGCGATAATTCAATAGATTTATCAGATATTGAAAGCGTTGCAACTCAAAAACGAAAAAACAAAGCTGTTCGTTTTTGGAAACTTCAATTACGCAAAGCAAAGGATGAACACACACAACCACGAGAACATAAAGATGTAAAAATTGTTCATGACAACACGAGTTATATAATTGCCGAATGCTGCCGACCGATTCCGGGAGATACCATTGTAGGATTTGAAACACCAAACGGATATGCAATACACAAAAGCATCTGTCCGTATGCCATTGAACTACAAACAAAATATATTGCACATAAAATTAAATGGATAAACAAAAAAGAACAAGCATTTTTGGTGAGTATCAAAATCGAAGGAAATGACCGTATAGGCTTGCTGAACGACATTACAAAAATCACTTCGTATCAACATAACATAAACATACGAACCGTACATATAGAAACAACAGAGAAAATGTTTGAGGGAAATTTAGATTTATATATACACGACCTACAACATCTAAACAACCTTATGCTTAATTTACAGAAAATTAAAGGTGTGAAAAAGATATTTCGCATTGATAAAATTTAAAAACTTATAAACAAGTTCTCATTTTTAATCATTCAGCTTAGAGTTTTTTACTATTTTTACCTGTTTTTTGATTTATTGAAATTTTAAATATTATTACATATGAATACTGATGTTTTACTGGGACTGCAATGGGGAGATGAAGGAAAAGGGAAAATTGTAGATTTTTTAACACCAAAATATGATATTATCGCTCGTTTTCAAGGCGGTCCAAATGCAGGACACACACTCGTTTTTAACGATGTAAAACATGTATTACATACCATTCCGTCAGGAATTTTTAGAGATAATGCCTTAAACATTATCGGTAACGGCGTAGTAATAGATCCTTATATTTTTAAAGAAGAAATTGATAAATTAATTGCACAGGGTGTTACCATTCAGGACAAACTATACATTTCGTCCCGTGCACATCTCATTTTGCCAAGTCACAAAGCACTTGACGAAGCTTACGAAATTGAAAAAGGAGTAAAAAAAATCGGTTCAACACAAAAAGGTATTGGACCAACATACACTGATAAAACTGCTCGTTGTGGACTTCGGGTCGGTGATATTATTACCGATTTTGATGCAAAATATCGGGAATTGAAAGAAACCCATCTTAAAACTCTTGCTCACTTCGATTATTCATTTGATATAGATGCATATGAAGCAAAATGGATGGAAGGCATTAAGCTTATTGCCTCTCTCAAAATTATTGATAGCGAATATTTTTTAAATAAAGAATTAGAAAAAGGCAAATCTATCCTTGCAGAAGGTGCTCAAGGAACATTACTTGATATAGAATTTGGCTCATACCCATTTGTCACCTCATCAAACACAATTAGTGCCGGAGCATGCACCGGATTGGGAATTTCACCAAAAAAGATTGAAGAGATCTTTGGAATCTTCAAAGCATACTGCACACGAGTAGGAAGCGGACCATTCCCTACGGAACTATTTGACCAGGACGGAAAAAATATGCAAGATTTTGGCAACGAATTTGGTTCAACAACGGGACGGCCAAGACGCTGCGGATGGCTCGACCTTGCAGCACTTAAATATGCGGTCATGATAAACGGAGTTACCCAATTATTTATGATGAAAGGCGATGTGCTCAATTCATTCGAAACAATAAAAATTTGCACCGAATATACGTATCGTGGCAAAACAATTGATTACCTCCCAACCGATGCGGAAAATGTAAGCCCGGTATACAAAGAATTTAAAGGATGGAATCAAGAAGTTCTCGCAGAAACATTTGAAGAATTACCAATTGAACTCAAAGAATATATTTCATTTATCGAACAAGAAGTTGGCGTGCCTATCACAATTGTTTCTATGGGACCCGAACGAGAAAAAACTATTGTAAAATAAAAGTTGACGAGTATGAAGCAAATTATCCTTATCGTTTTTGCAACATTAATAACATATGTTTCATTTTCGCAAATCAAAACAGTACATCGTTTAGAATTCGACTCAAAAGACGAGGTGGAAATTTCCCGTTATTATCTGTTTGGAAAACAGGGACTAATTCAGAAAACAATAGATGAAAACAAACAAAAAAACAAGAAAAGAGATATCGTTTTTACCTTCACAAAATATTCACCCGAACTTATCGCCGGTAAACAAGTAGATATTCATAAACAAAAAAAACAATATCATAACGAATCTGATACAACATCACATTATGTATACAATTTAGGATACGACAGAAAAGGGAATTACATTATACACCGCATTGATATTCGCGATTTATCTGTTGAATCTCTCACCGGAGAATTCCACAAACGACTAAGAATTTCAGAGTTCATATGCATAAATGATGATATTTACATATTTGGATATATTCATCGCTTGCCTTTTATGCTTATGATTAACTTTTCGAAAAAAACAGAAAACATAGCTAAGCTTATTCCATCAAATAAACTAATATTCAATGTTATGACTTTCGACTACGATAAAGAAGAGGAAGAAGTGTACCTCTTTATTCGTGACGACATAAACGATAATATTGAAACATACTTATATATATACAAACACGGAAAACATATTAATAAAATAACAATTAATACTGAAGGAGAAAAAAATGATTTTTTTATTAAATCAGGTCGAGCATCAAAACTTTCACAGAACGAATATATTTTAACCGGATCATATTCAAGAATATGGAACAATATGAAAAGTACCGGTATATACATTTCCAAAATTGTTGATTCTCAAAACCAATTTACCCAAAAAATCAACTATCTCGACATCAATAATTTTCTCTCACATTTGAGAGACTGGCGTCAAAAACGTATTGGAAGAAAAAAAGAACAAGTTGAAAAACGAGGAAAGGAACTAGAATATACGGTTATAATTGAACCTCATCGAATTATCCAACAGAAGGATTCATACATATTAATTGGCGAAGCATATTATCCAACAGAACGAGAAGATTGCAGAACCGAAACGACTCCATCCGGCACAAAAACTGTGTGCAGAGATGTTTTCGACGGATACCAATATACACATTACTTTATTGTGTCTTTTGATTCTCAAGGAAATGTTTTATGGAGCAATTCAAAAAAGCTGGATATAAAACAGAAGCCGTTTCGCATAACACAATATATAACAAAAAGCCTTACGGATAAGGCACTCTCTATTATGTACAACAATTCTGATTCTATTTACTACACTGCGTATGATACAAGAAGCGGAAAAGAAATTTCGGGAAAAGAATATGAAATATCTTCACTAAATTCAAAGGACGAGGTTAAATTTATATACAACTCGACGACAACACATTGGCACGATACTTATTTTATAACATACGGGTATCAACGATTAAAAAACGAAGAAACAAAAGATAAACGAAAAGTATATTTTCTCAATAAAATTCAAATCGATACACAATAATATTCATGACTGATAACAGATATAATCAACGAGGTGTTTCAGCATCAAAAGAGGATGTGCATAATGCAATAAAGCATGTTGACAAAGGATTATTCCCACAGGCTTTTTGCAAAATTATCCCTGATTATTTAAGTGGCGACAAAGACTATTGCACCATTATGCACGCAGACGGAGCCGGCACAAAATCGTCTTTGGCATATATGTACTGGAAAGAAACCGGAGATATATCGGTATGGAAAGGCATTGCACAAGATGCACTTATTATGAATATCGACGATTTACTGTGCGTTGGAGCAAGCGATTCAATTTTGGTATCATCAACAATCGGACGAAACAAAAATCTCATTCCGGGAGAAGTTATCTCTGCTATTATTCAAGGCACTGAAGAATTATTGGAAGAACTACGGGGGCATGGCATTCCTATTTACTCTACCGGCGGCGAAACTGCCGATGTGGGCGATTTGGTTCGCACTATTATTGTTGACAGCACGGTTGTAACGCGAATGAAACGCAGCGATATTATTTCAAATCACCGAATTCAATCGGGAGACGTTATTGTCGGACTTTCATCTTCAGGACAAGCAAGCTACGAATCTTCGTATAATGGTGGTATGGGAAGCAACGGTCTTACATCGGCACGACATGATGTGTTTGCCAAATACCTTGCAGAAAAATATCCTGAAAGTTACGATACAAATATTCCACAAGAACTTATTTACAGTGGGTCTTGCAAACTTACCGACAGCATAGCCGAACTGGGAATTGATGCAGGAAAATTAGTACTTTCACCTACTCGAACATATGCTCCGGTTATTAAAGAAATGTTAGCTTCATATCGAAAAGACATTCATGGCATGATACATTGTTCCGGTGGTGCACAAACAAAAATTTTGCACTTTATAGACAACCTCCATATTATTAAAGATAATCTATTCCCCACTCCCCCATTATTTACTTTAATTCAAGAACAATCGGGAACAGATTGGCAAGAAATGTACAAAGTATTTAATATGGGACATCGTATGGAATTGTACGTACCAGAAAAAATTGCAAAATCTCTTATTTCCATTTCCAAATCATACAATATTGATGCCCGTATCATTGGCAGATGTGAATCGGCACACGATAAAAAGGTTACCATTACAGGGGAACACGGTAGTTTTGAATATTAAAGAATGGTCAGAAATTTCATCAATCATTCACAAGAAAGTGTTATACGCAAGACTTTCAAAAACAAGAGTAATAGTTTACCATAACATTCGAGAGGCTCTTTGTAGCATTTTCTTACAAAGACAAGGTAATTTTTTTACCGAAAGCCTCTGCAGAAAATATAAAAATACTATATTTGCAAAAAATAAGGGGTCCCATAGCTCAGCTGGATAGAGCATCTCCCTTCTAAGGAGAGGGTCTCAGGTTCGAATCCTGATGGGATCACCAAAGAGGGGGTTTTATCGCTATAGATAAAATCCCTTTTTTTATGTCCACCTGCAGACCTTGACAGTTCTGGGATTAATGAGAAAAATGAATTTACACGAGGGGTTCGAACTTCGTTATTTTCATGATTATAGTAAATTCCTTCAGGGAATAGCAAGTTTTGAAATACTTTCTTACTTTCAATATTTAGAGACTCCCACATATTCAATAAATTAGAACTCATTTTAGTTACAAAACTCATTGCTTTATCAAGGTTCGAACTATAATTCCCTGTAGCATTTAGTTCTTGTTCAATTTCATGTAAATCTTTCTCAAATTTAGGCTTAAACTTATTAAATAAAGAACTGTCTATTTCTCCAAGAACAAACCGTTCCTCAATAGCATCAAGTTTCTTTTGCTTTTCACTTCTTTGTGCTTTTAGTACTTTTGCTTCTTCTATTTTAGATGTAAAGAAAACATTCATTTGTTCGGATAAAACAACTTTGATAATCTCCTGCTCTTCTTTGTCAATATGAAATACTGATACTAAATTCTGAAACATCTCATGCATTGCTTTAGCACTTTTGTTTACCCTACATCCTTTTGTCCTACACTTATAGTAATACAATCCTTTCTGTTTAACCAAGTAACCAGTCATTGGATTACCACACTTTTCACATTTGGTAAATACTTTTAAAGGAAGGTTTTCATTATCTTTATTATGAACAAAACCATGTACTCTTTTCTCTTTACGAACATCGTTTACTTGTAAAAACAAATCTCGGGAAATTAAAGCTTCGTGTCTACCCTCTATTACCTGACCAGGTATCATTTTACTTGTTATTAAACCACAATAAAAAGGATTTGAAAACAGGCTGTGTAATCTTTTCTCTGATATATTAACTCCAAGTGTTTTTAGTTTTCTTGATATTTCTGCATTTGGTATTTGCTTATACGCTTTCCATTCAAATGCTTTTTTTAATATCTTACCCTCTTTATTAACAACTAATTTTCTATCTGTTGCCTTTCCTTTATTCAGGTCTGTATATCCTCGTGGTGCAGCCCATACCCAATGGCCTTTAATTAGGAGTTCTTTCATTCCTGTTACTACTTTATCTCGTCTTAGCTCATTATCCATTTGTCCAAAAAGAAACAGAATTTTCTGTTGAAATGAACCAGAAGGTGTTGTCGGGTCAAGTTCTTGTGTAATTGCTAGGGTGATTACACCATATTTTTTAAGCAAATCATCGGCTATGGATGCCCCATTAATGCCTGATCGAGAAAAACGTTCATAGGAATAGACGATAACATAATTGATGTTTTTTGAACGCTTCACAAAAGTTAACATTCTGTTAAACTCTTTTCGATCATCTGTTTTTGCAGATTCGTATGTACCTCCAAAATAACCAATAATATTCAATCCTCTTTTGGCAGCAAAAATATCACAATGCTTTTTCTGTGAACTCAGGCTTGTATTATTTTCTTGGTCTGCTGATGATACTCTTGTATAAATAACGGCATTGTTTCCTTCTTTAAACTCTTTGGGAACTTCTGGCGCAAACTGTTGAAATAAGGATAAGTTAGTCATTGGATTCTGTTTTTTGATTCACATTGCTCAAATATACTAGTTCCTGGATATTACTCAAAATGAAATGATTATATTTATTAACTTATCAATCAATAATAGATTCTAATATTAGAAGAGATAAGGTTTCTGCATATTTAAAAAGGTCGTTGTACTGTTGTTCGGTAATATTCTTATATTTTATTTTCTCTCTCAGGGTTTCAATAGGAATTCGTTGCTTTGCCCTTTGAGTTGCTTCTTGTATAGAATGTGAATTAGGCTTGCCTATATTTTTCATGCAACAAACCTATAGCTATTGAAATATTGAGTTTGGATTGTTTAATTTAGAATTATTTAGTTTTGTTCCTATTTTGTCTTTTTTAATTATTTTTTGCTGTTTCTTATATCTGTTCTATTAATTCTGTTTTCAACCATTCAAAGGCTTCACTTTGGTTATACCTTATTTCTGGTCGCAAAAGGGCTTCCATATCCCCTGTAAATTCTGGACTTTTTTCTTTTTCTTCTATATTTAGTAAAAACTCCTTCTTACTTGGCGGACGTTTTCCTGTTGCAAACTGTGTATATTCTTTAAAGCACTGAATTATCTGCTCAATATCAAGATCTAAATGTAATCGAGCATAATCTAAATCGAACAAATCTCTCCCTTTACTTCTTTGATATAATGCTCGTAGTTTCGTTCCCAATAGTTCATTAATGCTATATGTCTTAATTTGAGCTTCTCCCGAAAACCATTCACTTTCAATTTTAAAAGGAAAATCAACCCAATCTAATACATTGAAATGCTCCTTGCAGTTAATTTCTAATTTCAATCGCATTCTAATTTCTTCGTACTCCGAAGTAAAACGGTATAAAGCTTTTGCTCCATGCCCACGGACTTGTGTCGTTCTTTTTTCTTCAAAAAATGTAACAACCTCACCAATTCGTTTCATTATTGGTTTAATGGGACCAGGCTTGACTTGTACTAAATCAATGTCTTCAGAGTATCGGGGAGCTGGATTCAAATATAATTTATGTAAAGCCGTCCCTCCTCTAAATGCTAGATTTTCCCTCAAAAATTCATCTGAAAATATTTCAACGAGTGCTCTTGAAATAATTAGATCTTGTTCCACTTGAGAAAATTCTTTCCAAGGAGCATATTTCTGCCACTTTGCTATATAAGGTTTGGGTATCATAAATCACTTTCTAATTTCACATTAACATCTACTTTCCATTTATTTTTTACAGCTCCTGCCTTTTTTTCTGTTTTTGGAGATAGTAATACAGGAAAGTACTTTTCTGTATTTAATTTATTGTAGATCATATTCTGTAATTCTTTTCTCAACTCTAGTTGTTCCAACAGGAAACCAAACCTTTGTAGCGTACTTTTATTCGAATACCAAGCTAACAATTCTTCTAAGTCAGAAAGAGTCACCTCTTCAGTTAGCTCCTCTATTGTTGCGAACATTCTATTTATTCCGCCTAATTTTGTTTGATAATGAATTAAATCGACTATAGTTAAAGCTGGACTTGAAATTTTATAGATTCCTGCATCTGATTTTTTTAACTGAATATTCTTTTCGCTCCAATTACTAGAAGTAAAAAATTTAATATAAATATTGCTTTTTGTAATATTATTAAACTTTGGCGTTTCTGTAATAATATAATCTCGTTGTACTTGTTGGTGACTTGCTCCATGAAACTTTGCTGCTGTAAATAAACCTATATAATAGTTTCTAGCTAAATATTCAAATAGCTTTTCACAATACAGTTGAATTGGAAGCTTCTTTACCGAAGAGTACCTTGGGGTTATTATTAAATAAAATCCCTTGCGAAGATTCACTATTTCTCCTTTTTCTACTATGCGTTCTAATTCTTTCTTTAATGGTTGTTCTGCTTTACCTATTTCGGAGCGAACTTCATCTAATGAAAATGAATACACCTCCTGTGATAGTAACTGTTTAATATATTCCGAAACACTCATCTTAGTAATTTTTCGAGAAAAGTACCTAATTTCGGGGGTATTCTCAAATAATTACTAATATTTTTCTAAAAGAAAACACAAATGCTCTATATCTATTAAAAAAATATTTGAAGTATCGATACTGTCATTTGTCTTACTCTATAGTAGCTATATACAAAAACAAACTAAATATTATCTTCATAAATGTAAAAGTTTAAGAAAGAGGAACAATAATATATTCTCAATATTGAAAGCACACTAAAATATCAGCATTTTACTGCAAAATATGAAAAAGCGGTCTTCATAAATTAAGAAGCACTCTCAAAGTACTCTACATATACCCTTCAAAAATGGCAAAGCTTAAAAAAGCAAGTAAAATATACTCTAAACATGGTCTAAATATATTCTCATAATGTCTTAAAGCATAAAAAAGCTCTAAAAAGCAGTCTAAATAATATCTCGAATACGGCTTTTAAGCATATTTATATAATAATTTAGAGATATCAAGCTTTTGTTATGGCTTTGCACTGAAGGAATTTTTTCTTGCAAGACGCAAGAAAGAAGAATATTGAAAGCATGAGGTATATAATTACACAAATAGTATTGACAATTTCTCAAAATGGAATATGACACTTCTTGTAAAGCAAAACAGGAACACATTCTACTTTAAATCAAAGCATTAAGTTTTAATATTGATTTATTATTAATTTTTTAACATACGAAACACAATCTGTAAAAATATTTTTTGTAATTTTATTCTACGAAAGATTAAAAGTAGAGACGCCACAAAACATTTCTACACGTGCAGTTGAAGCAAAAGGTTGCATAGAGACGGTAACCTTCAAATTATCAATATAAATTTATTTTATTATGGCTGATTATACATTAGCATACAATCACGTACTTGTAAATGAAGGTGGTTATGTAAACGATCCCGACGATCCAGGAGGTGAGACCTACAAAGGTGTAACTCGTAAGTACTTCCCGAAATGGGAAGGTTGGACAAATGTGGATTTACTCAAACAAAAATCTAGTTTCCCCAAAAATTTGGACGGAGACTCTGAGTTGCAAGAAATGATTAAATCTTTCTATGAAGGTAATTTTTGGGATAGAGTAAAAGGTGACGACATTACCGACCAAGATATTGCAACCTCTATTTTCGACTTTGCTGTTAACGCTGGAGCAAAAACGAGTGCTTCACTTGCTCAAATGGTTGTTGGAGCAACAGCCGATGGCATTATTGGACCAAAATCTATAGCTGCTATTAATGGGTATAACCAAGAGCTATTTATTGCAAAATTTACTCTCGCAAAAATTAGTCGCTATATACATATAGTTAAAAACCGTTCTAAAAGTAGAAAATACTTTTATGGGTGGGTACGAAGAGCTATTGGAGAATAGATCTTAATTTATATAACAATAGAATAGGTAGCAGGACTTCGGCTCCGCTTAGAATACATCATTAACACAAAAAAAGCATGGCATTTACAGTAGATTCAATAAAGGCATTCATAAGATTAGGTGGTAATATTAAAGTACACGACACTTACAGTGTAGATGATTTAATAAGTTTTGCTAGACTGGCAAAACAAAAAAAGACACAATTAACAATAGTTGCACAATCTTTAAATTTTGATAGTGTCAAAAGCATAATTAGAATCGGGAAACAATATGTAACAATAGAGCTATAACAAGAAAAAATAAAATCATGGGATACAAAGCATTAATAACATTAGACTTACCTAATTCTAACAATACTATCAGAAATGAATTCTATAATTTTTTAGAAGAGCATAATTGGTATAAAATTGACTCTTTAACAACTGCATGGATAGTCAATTTTAATGAAGAAACCAAACGAGAAAATGCATTAAAAACACTTAGGACAAGACTTAAAACAGCAAAAGAAATTAGTAAGGCTTCAGAAGTAAAATATGCAATACAACTTGCTAAAGCTTCTGTAATTATAAATTACATAAACTAACAAAACCATGGCAGCAAACATACTAGCAAAAATATTTTCTTCAGAAGCTTCAGACCTTATAGATTCTGTAGGAAAAGTGGTAGACAATGTAACAACTACTAAAGAAGAAAAACTGCAACTCAATAATGAGTTAGAAAAATCAGAGCAAAACTACCAATTAGAAATGCAAAAGCTTACGGTTGAAGAAAAGCAATTGTATTATCAAGATGTTGATAGTGCTCGCAAACTTGGAACAGCTGTACAAACAAGCGAACATGCTTCAAAACTCGCAAAAAACGTATCTCCTATCCTTGCACTTGCAACAACAGCAATTGCCTTTACTCTATTTTATTTTGTAATATTTAAAAAAGATGTTTTCGACCAAAGTGTAAAAGACATTGTGCTATATATACTGGGTGTACTCAGTGCTATTTTAACGCAAATTTATAGCTACTATTTTGGGTCTTCTCAAGGCAGTGCAAACAAGCATAAAATGATTGCAGATATGCAGAATAAAATTTAAGGTATAATAATTGCAAGTAGAAATACGTAAAGAATTACACGACACCTATTAACACAAATACAAGATGGCAAAATTTCATTTTTTCACAAACTACGACTTATTAAAACAAGAAGATAAGCAATTTGGCTCTATTCCTGCACTAGCAGGTGACACAAAAGATTTCTTTAGGGCTTGCAGCTTACATACAAGTGTAGACCTTAACGTGAACCCCAAAGCTTATGCGATTACAAGTGGAATTCTTTTTGCCCAAAAGGTAGATGATAACCTATTGAATTTAATTATTAAACCTATTGAGCACTCTGAGACTTTTGAAATGCCTATAAAGTATTTTATTTATAGAGGAGTAAAAAAGGAATCATTGATAAATGGAGATATCGTAGCTGCTAAAGCAACTAATGATTTGACAACAACTATATGGAAATCACAGGAGATTTATAACGCTACAAATGAAAAAGATTTAAGTCCTGGAATCGAAGCTTTAGGGTTACACCTACGAGAAATTGATGATAGTGACATTCCTTTGGATTTTGATGATCCATATTTACTTTATAATACTGATAAATTGTCAAAAATTTTTAACCGAATTGATGAAAATTTCATGTTACCTGTTGTTAAAAGAGGATGGGAAATAGGTGAATTTGATCCTAACTCTTTTGGTTTAGAAATAGTTATTGAAAACATATCATATGAACCAACTCTTGAGATTGTAAGAAGTTTAGATCATATTATTGAAGTAGATAAATTACCAGAAAATCCAACAATTATTCAAGAATTTAAACATTGGCATAGCAAAGAAGAAGTTCTTAATTATATTGATCCTGCGGCTTACTTTGGTTCATTTTATAATACTGTATTAAAAACAAAGAAAAATGCTGATTTACTAAAAACAGACAATCTAAAAGGCTTAGAATTATATAATAAATTACTTTATGGTGAGGATTTAGATTTTAGAAGGTTTCTGAATTATAACAAAGTATATATAGATATAAGAAATGAGCATAATTTGTCATTTAATTATTATTTGAACTATGGAACTCATCTAAACAATTCGATTAAAGTTGACCTTAATGAACAAGGTGAACAAGATAAAAATTTCTATGAAACAGGTTGGCCTTATTTTTGTATTAAGGCAAGCGATTTTTCTGGAACAAATACGACGAGTAAGAATAAGATTATATTGTCACTACCATTAGAGGATGAAGATCAATCCCCATTACTTTTTTATTCACAAGCGATAACATTTAATAGTTTTCCGGACAAATTAATTGAGGGTGAAAAATTTCTAGAACCTAAAACAGGCGATTTAGATAAAATCAATAAAAAATGGAATAATATTTCATTGGGTATTCTGAATATAGAAGACCTAAACAATACACCTTCAACCTTAGCTTCACATATAAAACTAAGATACCTTAGAGAAAAAAGTATTAAACCTTACCCTAAGGTGGGTTTTTCGATAAGTGAAGAAACGGAATTAGATAACATATTTTTACCATTTAGTTTTGATATACCTTTTGAGGACGAAGTAGGTAGTATTGGCACTGTTGTTTACCATGCAGAAGCTTTTGTCGATTTGCGAAACTTGAAAAACGAAATATTTGTTGGTAAAATAGGCTATTCATTAACTAACGAACTGGTTACTTTATTTGCTATTCCATTATACCAGAAAAAATATGGTGAGACTGAAAGTGTACAAAATGGAGTCCTTAAACTAAACCTTTCAGATGAAGTAATAAAAACGGACAAACAGTTTTTAGAGATTCTTGGAGAAAGATATCAATCTTACGCACTAACGGAGAATACTTTAAATATTACAGGAACTTCCACAACAAGAACTGTATTTAAGTATGCTCCCAATGGTGGTCAGGTTAGTTTTTCAGACCCTAATCTAGATGACTTCTATGCTGTTGTTTTTACTAGGGCACAATATTTAGCTTTAGAAACATTGAAGACCACCAATTTTGCCCCTAACTACAATGTTTTTATGGGATTACGAACTGAAGACTTAGAGCAAACAGATGAAGGTGAACAAGTAACTAGGAATAGAATAACACTAAGAGGATGGAGCTTAACTAATGAGACCTACGAAGAAATTGACTCTACGTTAATGTTATCTTCAATAGGAAATATTCATACAACAGGAGATATACCGATTGAAGCTACAGACAGTCCTGAAGATAATATCGTTTTAACTCAAACAGTAGGCTTGGAATATGGTGCAGGTGGCAATATTCAAAGTGAGGTTAGGGCGATTCAAGATAGATTAATACAGTTAGGGTTCCCTATACCGGCAGAGGAACTGCAAGATTCGGAATCAAATACTCAAGTTGAAAATGTAACAGATATCATAGAAACTATTATTGCATTAGCTGACTTTACGCATATGGCAATGGGTATAAAACTAACAGAAATTGGTATAGATTCCGTTCCATTAAGTTTCTTAAATCAAGCACCAACAAGAGCTATAATAAGAGAAGAATTAGGAGAAAATGTGACTATAACTTCTGAAGTAGGAGATGTTGAACTTGACGGAAATGTTGGTGATGTCAATGGAGGTGGAAATGCCGCGGCAGATCATACTGCTGTGAGAGATCGTTTAATGTATTTAGGTTACTTAGAAGATACTGAAGAAAACAGAGCTAATAATCCAATAGCTTTAAATAACCTTATTGCAGCAATAAAGAATTTCAATTTTAATCAGTTAGGTGGAACATTTGACCAGTTTAGAGCAGAAGAAACAATATTCAGATATAATAATGCAAATACTCTTGGTACCGCGGATGTAGATAGTCGTGAACTTAAAAGATTTAATCACCCATTCAGGTTTAATCGTAATTGGTTTACTATTACAGATTCTGTAGGCACAGATGGAAATAATCTCGGAACTGATGTTCGAACTATACAAGATAGGCTATTCGAATTACAATATTTAAGTGAGGTAGACTATTTAGAGGAGCAGGTTGAAGCAAATAACCAAACTATAGGTGATAATGTTATTGAAGAAACTATAAATGCAATCAATCATTTTAAATCCATAAGAGGTATGGAACAAAATGGTATTGTAAAACCAAATGATGAAACCCATAGAATTTTACGAGTACCGTATATTGCTCCTATAAGAGATATGAATCATGAACAAGATGGAAGTGTCGGAAATTACAATGGTAGTGGTACTCATAATTTAAGAGGTAATGTAATTATATACATGAAAAGGTTGGTAGAACTTGGATATTATAATGTTGAAGATTATATAAATGAATATCCACCGGCAAATGTTAATAATGTAGATAATGGGGCTTTATATCGATTTAGAGCGGCTATTCGTAATTTTCAAAGTGAAGTTGGAGTATACGTTGATGAACAAATAAGTGCATTAGGGGAATCTAGGTATAGATTCCAAATTCCGTCATATAGAACGAGCACTGTTATTAACCCAAATTCTAAAAATGACCTTTCATCACTTTTAGTGGATAATTTGGTTATTACACAGGAACAGTGTAAAAACATCACTGCTATTGTTGAGCATGAAACAGGGCAATTTGCTGGCGATGGTGAAATTCCGGCAGCATTTACATCACCTAGTGGTATTCCGGCTTCATTTGGAGCAAGCCAAGTTATTGGCGCAAATATTGTAGGATCGCTACAATTTAATAATGCATTTCATAACGATGTAGAACTTCAATATGGAATTGATGATAATATGCTAGACAATATTGAAAACAACTTGTTAGCTGAATTTAGAGCATACTATAATTATATTATAAATTTTCCGTTGGCCGGACAAACAGTTACAAGCTATAATACTGACAGTAATAATACATTGGGGATGACAAGCACTATTGCTGAACAAAGTAATAATGCGGATTTTGACCAATTAGTTGAAGACTTTAAGAGTGCCATGGTTAATGACACTCTTGGAGGCAATCAAGCATTTCCTAATCAGCCTAATTATTCAAACCGCGAAAGATTTACACGTGTATTACTATTAGAAGAGGATTTTATAGATAGAATTTTTAAAACGGCCAAACTAATCAGAAACATAAGAACTGTTATTAATGGATCGACAGGCCTAACAAATGATGCTATGAAAGATAACTTCTTGAACGATACAAATCCTACTTATCAGACTAATTTTGAAGAACTTATGTTTAGAGAAATTAACTTATCAAATTTATTTTCAGGAAATTTATTCAATGAGGTTCGTCAAAGTTTCATTACTAGTGCTGTACTAAATCAAGAACAAGGTCAGGCATTAAGAAATATACTTACCGATAATAGGGGGCGCAACGCTACTGTTGCCAGTGTTTTAAAGTCCATTAATGATGTTAGTCAATTAAATTTAACAACAAATAGGCAAAGGATGGCTTCTGTTGCATATAAGCACAATGCAGGACCAACTGATGCGACCCCCCCTATAACTGATTATGTTGCTAGTGTCTTAGATATCTGGGATAATTTACCTCAAGAATGTGAATTATGATTTTATTAAAAAATAAAAAAATATTTTTAGTATTAATTGTGGTATTAACACAACTGTACTCCAATGGACATAACATTGGAATGCAAGAAACATATAATGATTCTACTGAACATATAATATTTGAATATTTTCAGAGTCAACTGGGAAGTAACTATGCTTCAAGTATACATTTGAAACATGAACTTATAAAGAAGATAGACCTAACATTTGACGGTAAAGAAGACATTATTGTCAATTATTGGATTGAAATAAAAAATAAACCTAATGATGTTATTTTAGCTTCTAATTTAGAACAGTTTGTTGTTGTATATGATAAGAACAGTTCAGATTATAGAGAAATATTAAAGTATAGAACATCTAAAACACCAGAAAATTCATTACATAATAATATTCGTACTATTAAGTTTCAAAATGGAGAAGTTGAAACAAATGAGTCATATGGTAGGTATAAAGGGTTTAATCGAAAGTTAAAATTTAAGTATAACGGTAACAATTTTCAACTTAATTGGTATAAAATAAGCCGTTTTAATATGACTTTGGCGGAAGAATATTTATTACTTATTGATTTCGAAAAATCGGAATTTATTGAAAAATATTGCTTTAGAGATCCTAATAACCCCAATAATGAATTTACTAATGATTCTGGGAGACCAGAAGAAAAGTACGTAAGAAAAGGTGTGATATTTTTTGCGCCTAGAACAGAAAAAAGCAACCTTGATGATTATCAAAACTTGATTAATCAGAAAAAACATATTTTCTATAAGCCTGAGAATTGGAAAGACAGTACAGATATAAGTTTTAGCGCTAACGTCTCTTGGTCTGAACAAAACTTAATTCTAAATGTATCAGTAACCGATGATTTGGTATTTTTCAATAATGGTACAGAACCTATAATTAATGGTGATCATTTAGAATTATGGATTGACTTTAATTCTATACTACAAACCCTGAAAAGAGAAGATGGGCAATCATACAAAACTCTTAGAAATTATGGCGATTCATCGTTAGTCCAAATTATTATACCATTGTCAAATAATAAAGACCTTTTACCTCTTATGATTAATAAAGATAAAGAGATTCCCTTACAGAGCACAAGGATAAATACAAGCTCTGGTCCCAAAGGTTATGATGTAAATGCATCTATAAATATGAGGGACATTGCAGAGTTAATTGGTGAAAAGAATTTCAAAATAGAGAATAAAAGTAAGTTAGGATTCTCAATAGTAATTTCTGATAGTGATTCTCCTGGAAAAACACAAGATTGTTTAATTGGAAGTAGTAAGATAATACACAATAACCCTACGTCTTTAGGGTATATTTTTTCCTTTGACGAAGATATATATCCTTCATTTATGAATTGGGAATATTGGGAAGAAAATTATTTAAAATAGCACTTAATAAGAAAAAAATATTATGGCAAAAAATCCCATATTTTACCCAAACCTTTCTACTTTGGTAGAAGTAGACAAATTACCAAAATTACTAAACCCTATTAGGAATAAATTAGAATCGATAATTGAAAAGTTTTTTTATAAAGACTTATTTATTGAGACTTCCTTAGAAGGAGACTCTAGATTCTATAAACTGACACTTATATCATACAAAGAAGCTAGAATTAAGATATTCGATGGTGTTGATTTACTTATTAACCCAGGGGAAGAAGGAAATAAATTTGAGATAGGAGCAAGTTTAAGTTACAAAATTCCAATCCTAAAGTATGTAAAAGGCTTTGACATTTCAAATTGGGCTGGGAGTATTGAAAATTATTTTCCGACACTTCTAAAAATAACATCTATTAGGGAAGAAAATTTATTAGAAACTGCTATTTTATTATTTGAAGATAGTCAAAATGCATATCAAAGCTTTGTTGATAAATATAATGATCCATTAATTAGGGAACTAGCCCCAGAAATCACTTCATTTGTAACATTAAATGATATTATAGATCAAATTACACCTTATCATAGTGTAAGTAGTATTGTCCTTAGTATATTCATTAGTTCCATTGAAGATGTTTTTAGTCTATTTGAGACTAAGATCGGTAATGTCAAAATTGATCAGTTTTTCAAACAATTATTAACGCCTCAAATAATTGCTTCTTTAGGTCCATTAAATTTAGCACTCGAATTTCCAGAAAAATACCTTAAACCAATAAACATTGATACAGGGGCTCCATATACCAAAGACCATGAGAAATACGAATCAAAATCGCAATTACGCTTTAATGTAGGTGCATTAGAATTTTCAAGCGAAACAGGTATTAGTTTCTTAGACCAAGATCCTAAAATATCATTTACAACTTCCGAAATTCTAAACACTGGTTTAACTCTTGGCTTTGAAAATGCAAAAATAGACTTACGTGACGATAAAAATATACAAGAAGCAACAGATGCTGGTTATGGTAATGACTTTAAAGGTGTATATATAGAAGAAGCAATTATTGGCTTACCTAAAGATTGGGGTAAAGACCCAAATGCCAATGCACAAATTATAGGTACTAATTTACTTATTGGTAACGGAGGTTTCTCTGGAACTGTTGGTATGAGAAAAGTTTCTACTATCGACCCCCTACCTGCACTTATAACACTTAATTTCGGAAAAGTTTCTATAGGATTAAATTCTTTTGACTTAACCTTCGACCGCAATGCGCTTACCGAAACAAATGTAAGTGCTACACTTACTGTTCCTGGATTTAAGAAAGATGAAGGTGGCGAAAAAGTTGCAGTAGTTCTCGATGTAGATGCAAGCTTTGATGCTGAAGGTGATTTTGAAGTTTCGGCATTTAACGACCCTGGCGTACCTATGGGCTTCGAGGATATTTTCAACTACAGTCTTAAAGAACTTACCATTGGTAAACAAGACGATAAGTATTACTTAGAAACGTCTGGTACTTTAACATTTACCCACCCTTCTGTAGCAAGTATTATTGGTGGCAATTTCGAAATTCAAGACCTACGCATTTGGCAAGATGGCAAAATAGAACTCAAGGGTGGAACTATTCCTCTCGGAGATGGAATTAAAATAAAATTTGGCCCAGCAGAAATATTTATTACCGCTATTCACTTTGGTTCAATACAAAAACAAGTTGGTACCGAAATGCGCAAATACAACTACTGGGGGTTTGATGGTGGCGTAAGCGTTGATCCAGGTGGTGTAGATGCACGCGGTACAGGTATAAAATTCTGCTATACGGTAGATGGCGGTCCATTCGATAGTTATATAACTATGGATAGTATAAGTCTCGACCTTATAATTCCAGGCAAAGCAAGCCCCGAAGATGCAGCAATAATTATTAGTGGTTGGTTGGCTATTTCGCGCGAAACTTTTAATGTTGGAGATGGTGAAACTATAGATGTACAAACATATGCAGGTGGACTTGGCATAATGCTTCCAAAAGCTAAAATAGCTGCAAATGCAGACATGAAATTTGCTCCAGATTTACCTGCCTTTATTATAGACTTAAGCTTAGAACTACCTTCTCCCATCCCACTTGGTCCAACTGGAATGGGTATTTATGGATTTAGAGGATTATTCGGACACCACTTTGTTGCATCAAGAGATGCCGTTGGGTTAACAAGTGAAGACGAATGGTACGACTATTATAAAGCTGCTCCAGAAGAAGGTGTACATGTGCAAAAATTTAAACCTCCGTTTAGTCCAGATGGAGAATTAAGCGGGTTCTCTGCTGGTGCTGGTGTTTCATTAGCTACAGCTGCAGATTCAGGTAAAGCATTTTCAAGTAAAATATTCTTAATGCTGTCACTTCCTGATGTGTTTTTCCTTCAAGGACAAGCTGCAATTTTAAGTGAGCGTGTAGGGCTTTCTAGTGAAGACCCGCCATTCTTTGCATACCTTGCTGTTTCTAAAAAAGAAATTGAAACAGGATTTGGTCTAAGCTTTAAAGTTCCTAAAGATACAGGGAAAGTGCTTGATGCATATGCTTCTATGCAAGCCGCATTTTTCTTCCACAACCCAAAAGCTTGGTATATAAATATTGGTACTCGTGAAGAACCTAATACCGCAAGAATATTAGATTTCATTACAGCTGAATCATTCTTAATGCTTTCAGCTTCTGGAATGGAACTCGGAGCTAAAGCAGAACTTGGATTTGAACGCAGTTATTTAGGTGGTTCATTACATGCTAGTGTTGGCGCATATCTTGAAACAGGGGGCTTTATTAGTTTTGAACAGTTTCAAATTGGAGCATACATTGCCACTGGTGGTCATGCAGATGTGTCGGTATGTGGATTTGGTTTCTACTTATACTTTGATACTTACCTTGGAGCAGAAGCACCAAAACCACTACTTATTGAGGGTAATGTTGATTTGTCGGTAGGCTTTAAAATACTTGGCAAGAAAATTAGTAAAGACTTTACTGTTGAGTTTAAATGGGAAAAATCTAAGAGTAAAGTAATCAGTTATGTATCTCCGGTTGGATATACTCCATCTGGAGAATTCCCAGTAAAAGCAATTAATATGCTTTCTGGAGAAGCATTCGATGTTGAATTTATTCAAGCAAATGCTAGTGGAAGTACTATTAGTAAACTCATTCCTTGCGATAGTTATATAGATATTGAGTTTAGAAAATTTGTTAACCCGACAAATGTATCAAGCAGAATTGGCTCTGTTGCAAGTGTTGGCGATAACAGAAATACCTTCCAAGCATATGAGGAACCTGTTCCTCCAGAAAGTGTAAACGTGGGAGCAAAACACTCATATAATATCGATGGTATTTCTGTAGAATATTGGGATACCGCTTCAAGTATCTGGAGAGCATATAATCCATACGAAGCTGTTTCTACACCTCTACAAACCAA
This sequence comes from Bacteroidales bacterium, assembly GCA_027858745.1. GTDB lineage: Bacteria > Bacteroidota > Bacteroidia > Bacteroidales > UBA1715 > JAQICB01. Next base: position 13,043 of record JAQICB010000104.1, on the reverse strand, counting down.
TACACAAGATGCTATAAATTTTAATAGTGCCAATCTTCAACAATTAGGACACTGGCAATTACAAGGCGCAGCTGAATATAACCGTTTACGTTTACTTTCTCAATCTCCTTTTTCATACATGGATAATGGTATGCGAGCTTGGGCTACACCTGAAGTATATGGTGTAACTCCTAAAAGCATTTTCTGTGCAGATATACGTCCAGAAAACGAATATGCAAATTTTACTAAATATGAAACAGATGCATATGCAAGTAGTGGTTCTTTAGAAAGTTTACATAACAGACATGAAAAAATTCGTTGGAGACTTAAGAAAATTGGTGGTAAAATTATTGAAAAACCTAATAATTATAATATTGACAAATCATTAGCTTTTACTAGCAAAGGTGAATTTTGGTGCAAGTTTCTTAACGAAACAGCATATGCAAGTATAAAACTCTTCACATACAGTAAAGATGTAACTATAAGCTATTATGCAAAAAGACGAGATGAAGAAACTGGACGCGCCTATTGGGCAATTATATCACAAGTAACTAAAACAAGATATGAAGCTTTATCTCCTATCATATACGATGACCCAGAAAATCCTATAAGATATGTTTCGGTACAACCTGCAACTGTTGACCATGAAGCTTTCCAGCAGTTACTAGATGAACTCTATGCCCTTATACGTGCTTACTATGAAGGTGAAACAGACGATAAAGTAGCAACAGAAGCACAAATTGCTGTTATTAAACAGAATCTTGAAGAAGAATATGGATATTCTTATGATGGAGACACTCTAGATGAGACATTAATAAATGAACAAATTGCTAATGCTACACAAACAATTGATAACCTTACTACTGAGGTTGATTCTATTTATGATGATATAGAAGATATTAATGCTCTTTATAATGCAGCAAAAGATCGTTTCGATAACTGTGGAGTAACAATACGCCCAAGTTCTGAAAAAACTCAGACTGAAATATGTATTGAGAATTTAACTGATATTGTTCCTGAAGGAGTAAGTGTTACACGTGTTCAAGAAGCATACGATGCATATATGGAAAGCATTGGAATTATTGCTACTGGTGTTGCAACTTGCAAGAACAATTACAAAAACAATGCAGACGATGTTACTAATGATGCAAAAGATTATCTTGATGCTCTTTTAGATGCAAAAGAAAAGAAGAAAAAAGAAGCAGAAGGTATTGAAAAGAAAAAAGGGAAAGCAATTGAGGACCTTCAGAACCTTAAAGATACAGTTGCTGGAGGATTGAATATTCCACCAATTGATGCATCACTTCCAGATAGAACTATTATTCATGAAATTGAATGGATGTCTAAACAAGCATATGACTTTAATCAAAACATTCTAAGTCAAGAAGCTGTTGAAAGAGAATATCAAGAAGGTTTACGTGCTATTGAACACAACCTTTCACCTATTTGGAGACCTTACACTCAGTTTAGAATTAAACTAAATGTATCAGATACAATATCAACAGATGGTTATACTATTAATGACAAGTATAATAATAATGGTCACTGGGAATACCATTTTGGATTTAAAACAGGTGGCCCAGTAGGTTTCTTCCACGAAGATTATAATACTTCTGTTGGTAGTAACGAAGATAACTGGTATGTAAAACCTGAAGCCCCAGGAACAGACAACTTCAATCTTCAAAAATATAAACTTGCTACACTTAGAGATTATATTGATTATGAGCGCTCGTACCCTTTTGCCGATGGTAACATAATTAATGCGAAACCTTTGTATTATCACGATACCAAACTTAACTTATTTTACACAAAGCCATATGTATATCACATGTTAAATAACTGGGAACCTCTAGGTGGTTTACCTGCAATTAACGACACATTTGAAGTTGTAGTTAAAGACCCTATTGAAGATTATGAAATAGCAAATCCACCACCACCAAATGTAACAGTTGAAAACATACCCGAAACTGTAGTTGGTTGGAATCCTGATGATGAACCAAATATTCCACATGGTATTAATGCTTGGGATGTAATGAGAAATCCAGACAAGTATGGTCACCCGAACTTTATTAGTGCGCAAGGGAAGTGTTGGGCTGATGGTGGTCTTCCAATAAAACCAGCTTCTTTACAAACGACAGTAACACTTAGTTTCTTACGTCCAAGCACACTCTATACAGCTATTTTCTACAATACGAATAAAGATAATCCGAATACTCCTGTACGAAAACAAGTACACCGCTATGTATTCCAAACATCTCGCTATTCGAGTTTCCAAGAGCATATGGAAACATATATCTTAAAAGATAAGAATGGAGAAAACCCACGCCAAGCTGTATTTAATATTAACATTAGTGTAAATACAGAAACTGAAAATAAGATTATTAATCTTTTAGAAAATCAAAAATCAGGAGACACAAATCTTGATTCAGTATTTACACATCCATTTGATTGTTTAATTGAGGGAGTTTTAGATTTAAGTCCTCTTGCCCCTGCTGAAACAGTTGAATTCAATGTTGTGAGAAACTTAAATACCGATACCAATCAGGAGAAGATACTCGGTATCATTGTACGAAGTCCCGAACCATTTGTTAACCCAAAATTACCAGATCTATACAAACAGCACTTCTGTAATATGTATCAAATAGATTATGCATATCGTTCAAGTGGACCTAGAGCGATTACGCTATTTTCTAAAGACTGCTCTCAATTCTTTGTCACTCCTGAAGATACGTATGAAATCGAAAAAGAAAAAGTAGGCTTTGGTTTCTATACTTACGAATGGAATGGACGAAGATATTCCAGAGAAAAAGATCAAAACGGAGACTATGTTTATTATAGAATTCATGAATTATCACTTAACCAATAAAAAGCCATGCAAATACTTATAGATTCAAATACACTATATCAATCAAGATATCTTTACTTACAATCGGCTGGTTCAACAGGGACTGATGGTTCTCTCCCAGGCGTACATTTACGTTGGGACTTAATGAATGAGTTAGGTAAATCACATATACCCAAAGGTAATTTAGCTAATAATCCTACTGGAGATAATGTAAAATTATTCCGCTCAAAATACATAAAAAAATACCCTGTGGAAGTTGACTTAACAGTTCCTCCTTCACAAATTGTAGATTCAGCAAAGGCTATTACCATTGGCAGTATTCATGTTCGACAAATAGAAGACAGACTATGGATATACAAATCAGATAAACTAAACACAAACGACACTGTGTATATTCGTTTTGTAGATGTGGCTAAATATGATTCAATTACCATAGACCCTCAAACTGATACGCTCAATTTCTTACATGAATATGAAGGTAGCTTAATAGAGGTAAGTGTAAAAGATAAACTATCATTTGCTGCAAATGTTCATCTCACTAATTTTGCAACTAATCCTGAACTAAAAATTGAGTCAATTACATCAAGTAATGATTCTACGTCTCCAGTTCAAGATTTTGTGAGCTGCCGAAAAGTTTATGACAAAAAAATAATTGGTATTCCTACATTATCTCCAATGTTTCTTGCTCAAGAAAATAATGATTTAATACTTCAAGAGAACTTATACAAAATCTATTTAGAAGAATCTATACTCATAAATAATCTATTAACTAATGGTGATTTTGAAGAAGGTAATTCTGGTTTTACCTCTGACTATACATCTCCATTCGACTCAAATAATGGAGAATTTGATATAATTTCTGACGCACAAACTATAGTGCCAGAATGGATTGGAGTATCAAAAATAGGAACTTCATTTATGGCAATAAATGGGGCAACGGATAACGCTCTTGCTGTATATAAACAAATAGCTGTAAGCGTTGACACAAATACAACATATTCCTTTTCTGGGTTCTTGAGCAACCTCAAAACTATAGACCCAACCATAACTCCAGAAATAGAAATTAGAATAACTGGAGTTCAAAGTGGAGAAACTACGTCTCAATTTTTTAGAGCTCCTGAAGTTACTGACACATGGAAGTTTATGGAAATATTGTGGCAGTCTGATAATAATACTGAAATTAATCTCGAAATATTCTGTACAACTACAAATATAGATGGTAATGCATTTGGACTTGATAATTTAATATTTGCTACGGCTAACATTCAAGATTATGGAAGAGTTATAGGGGAAAATATTAAAACCATCCGTTTTACAGTAAATGATGCAGTTCCAGCAAAATTAGAATTGGAAACATATGATAATTATATTGCCAACATTAATACCGAAAATACATGGAATGAACTTGGCAACTTTGGGTTAAGTACCGACCAAAACGAGGTATTTAACCAAAGACTAGAAAAAGAAACAGGAAGTATTCATAATAAATGGCAAAAATATAAAGGAGCAAAAGTTAATATTGATAATTACAAAAGCCGTTGGAATCCATTAGACGGGCCGGATGATCAAATCAACAATGGGTTAAAATATGCTATTGAACAGTATATAAGTCTTTCTGACAATGGAACAAATCCAAAAGCAGAAGTAGAGTCTTATCCTGACCCTCATGGTAGTACGGGTAATAGTACGGGAAGTGGAAAAATAAAAATATCATATTTCGATATGCTTAAAATCGTAAGCTTCGATTACCACGTTGCTCGTATGCTGGGCTTAGGGCATATTGATAATGAAGTTAGTAATGACTCTGAAAACGAGTATATTTATGTTGCTCAATACACAAGTAATACCCAACTTAGTGAAGGTACAGGGATTAACCACATTTTTTCTTGTGCTCCAATTAACATATTAAATGAAAAAATACCTCAAGCACCTATTCTAAAAGATTTAGAATATGGTATAATAAAAGATGAAGGTACTACTGATGCTCTTGCCCTAACAGATAAAAACGGGTATACATTTGATGGTAAAGCTCGTTACGTAAATGTTCATATTGAATCTATTGAGAAACAATTACCCACAGGAGATTTCTTTGAAAGCAGTGAAGAATTCTGTTATCAAGGAGAAAGTGAGGGTGTATTTGTCGGCTTAGAGTATAAAACGAAAGGAGAAGACTATTGGAGAAAAGAAGTAATAACTCCAGATAGAGTGTATAAAGATACAGACGATAATTTTGAAGTATCACCACTTCCCTTTCCTCTTTCGGAAGATGGTCTCATTTTTAAACACAAAGAAACAAATGAAGGAGAACATGAATATGCTGTATATAGTATTAACTGGTTCTCTCGTTCATCAATACATAGTAATACGCAAATAACAGATAATACAGAATTTGTTAAACCGAATAAATTATTACCACCTTATAATTTACAAGCACAAGTAATCCAGCCAGAAAGTAACCTTGTTCTCACAACAGATACAGAACAAACACTTTTATCTAATAATCCAAATGAAGACAAAACTCTTGTAAGAGTAACATTTGACTATTCGCATACTCATGATATTACTCATGACTTTGCTGATAAAGTGCAATTATTTTATCGAAAATCTGAACCTAGATACTATAACGGAGGTATAAAAACAGTATCGGCATATAATGGTAGTTCTGTTCTAAGTAAAGTAGTAACAAACAAATATAGTTCTCCAATTATTAACTCAACAGAATTAGTTACATCAGAAGCAATTATTCCTTCTGAAGAATATTCTCGTTTTGTCGGTGGTGTTCTTACAGTAAAGAACAAAACATTTACAATAGTTGAAGTACTGCCTCCTGAACAATCTGGTGATGGCTCAATATTTATAGTTCAAAATATTGAAGAACGTAGTATATCAGATGATCGTGACATTACAGAAACAGGGACTCCAAATTATGCAGGTACATTAAGGATAACTGACCCTACAGCATATATTGCAGAACCATTTACTGTAATAGAAAATATGGCAAATGTAGAAAACTGGCAAGATGATAGTAATACTCCTACACCTCTTTCAACGGAAATTCTACTTACAGATTTAGACGAATCATCGCCAATGTGGGATGCAGAAGTAACAGAAACAACTGTTCCTCAAGTATGGGATGAAACACTTGAAAAAAGTGTCCCAGGAGTTATTAGTCTCGATGAAAAAGTAATACAAAAAATAAGAGGCATTAATGATTCAGCAACAATCACTCAAGCTACAGAAGAAGGAACAAGTGAAATAATTCCTGGAGCATACATCGTTACACTCAATAACAAAATACATTGTGCGCACCCTCAAAACTCTGATAGTAATCCAGTAAATTGGTATAAAGGTTCTTTACGAGTACATACAGCAGCATATGATATAACTCAGTACGATGATGATGGAACAACAGTTCTATCAACCGAAAACTTTGATGCTGACCCGTATGGTCAAAAGAAAAATATAGAAGTTAATCAAATTATAAGTTCTGTTGGTGAACCTCTCTCATTACTAGTATTTGATTCTCAATATGAAGTATCACCAATTGAAACAGGTGCAGATATTGAAGTTAATTACTACCCAGGATACAAAGCATATTGTTATGTTGATACGAATGCTGGTTTAACAAATGAAAATGTTTTTCCTCAAACAGATGAAAGTACACGTACAACATATCTATCTGCAAGAACTGTTGACACAAATAACTTTGACCAAAATCAAGAACACTACACATCAAAGATGCATCGTCCTGTTGCTTTACATGCATATGAAATAATTGAAGCATTACCTCCATATAAACCAGAAGGTGCTTTGTTTGCAACACGTCCTGACTACTATAATAAGTCAACTTATACATTTAAAATCAAATGTCAACATAAACCATATGCACTTGCTTTCTATAGAAGTAGTGAACGTATGATTTTAGAAGCATTATATGAACCAGCAACAGTTATACAAATTAGAGAAGATTTAGCTGCATTAGGTGAAGATGAAAGTTTTACTTCTCGTTGGATGAACCTTGTCGATTTTGATACTCTTTTTGCTGACGACTCTATTGGAACTTTTCCACCAACAGATGGTTATCGTTTTCCTGTTCCAGATAAAGCTAAAGATAGATATGACAGAAATTTATTTGATGGAATATCTGAACCAAGTGCTGATATTGAGAAATACAAAAAAGCCATCTATTCTGCTTTTTTACCATTAACAGAGCAACCACTCATATATGGATATATGAACTCAGGAGTAGATTATGTTCCTACAAACAAGAAACAAGTGGTTCGTGACCAAGCAGGAAATATGCTTGATCCAAGTGATATTGCTTTTGATCAAGCTCCAATGGCTAAGATTGTGAATACAAGTAGTAAACCTATAATACAATTTACAGATTTCACTCTTGATGGTGCTGCTAAAAACTTCTACTTCTATTATGGCATAGAAATAAATGACCTTATGCAGTTCAGTGAACAAGGACCAATTTCTGGACCAATACAATTAGTAAATACATCTGCTCCTAATGCTCCTAAAATAACAAGTATTAAAACACAAGTAGAAGACGTAGTTCAAGAAATACCTACAGCAGTTAAAATTACGGTGAGTAATTATCCAGAAATTCAAGGCATTACTAAGTTTCAAATTTATAGAGCTGAACAAGCAAGTAATTCAGCTACTATTAGAACCATGAATATGGTTAAAGAAGTTGACTTAGAAAATGAAAACTTAATGGATGCTCAAACTATAGAAATCATAGATAATTTTAGTTTTGAAAATTTCGTCCCTTATGGAGATCCATTATTCTATAAAGTTATTGGACTAAGAAAGATAAATTACGCGACACCAAAAGGAGTTCAAGTAATAGACTATGTTCCTTCATTAGGTTCAAAAACAGTACTTGCTAATATTGTAGATACTGTTAATCCAGAAGCTCCAGAACTTACTTTTACTAAAGATGAAGTAAACAGTACAGAAACTGAAATAATCGGTGGAAAACTAACATGGGCTAAAGTGGTTCACAATGCGACATACTATGTCTACAAAATGAATGATAGTGGAAACTGGAATCTATTACACTCATTTAAAAAAAACGATGATGATGAAATATCATTTGATATAACACAAACACTTTCAAAAGTAGATGAAGATGGAGAACCAATCTACCATCGCTTTAAAGTCGATGTAGAAAATTCATCAGGATTATTCAATTTCAATGACAACACAATAACTATTTAAAAATATAACATTAAAACATACTATCATGGCAGATTTACCTATTTCAAAATTAGAACAAGCTCAAGAAGTAACAGGAGAAGACTTAGTAGTAATAGTAGACACCAGCGAAGGAGTTACAAAAAAAGTATCTATTTCTGATTTGTTTTCTCAAATTGGAACTGACTTTGGAGCAATAAAACTTCAAGGTGATTGGGATGCATCAACAGGTAACCTTCCCTCTACAGATGACCCAATACCAAATGGTAATGCATGGAGAGTATCCTCAACTGGAACTACTAATTTAGGAGGCATAACAGAATGGAATATTGGAGATTTAGCAGTAAAGACATCAACTGGATGGTTAAAAATTGCTAATAGTGATGTTAGTGCGGTATGGGGAAATATTACTGGTGACATAACAGAGCAACAAGACTTAATAAACCTTTTAAACCTAAAAGCTGACTTAGTTAATGGTGTTGTTCCTGAAAGTCAAATTCCTGATAGTGTCAAAAACAAGGCAAATTTTGCTATTATTAGTGTTGGAACTGAACAAGAATTAATAGATGCTATTATTCTCATAAATACAAGCCCAAACTATGTTGCTGGTAAAATCTTATTTAAAAATGATATAATTTTAACATCTCATCATGTTTTTAACCTTGAAGCAATTACGCTTGATTTAAATAATTATACTCTATTACAGAATGAAAATATTATTTCTATACAAGGAGGACATTGGACAATTCAACGTGGAGCAATGAGTTGGAAAAGTCTGGCATGGAATGCTGAAAAAACTGAAAATTCATTGGGTATTGAGATTCTTGGTAATGCAGCAACTATTAATGATAAGAATACTCAACGAGTTTATAATATCATTTTTAATGATATATCTTTTTCAAATTATATTGGTACAAACATAAATGCTACAACTCCTAATATTAAATATGCAAATGCGGGTAGTGATACTCCTATGGGGCAAATTAAATTCAATGCATGTACATTCGTGAGTGTCACTGGTAATTTTAATGGTAGTGGCGAGCCGAACTTAACAAATCACCCTTTTATTCTTGATATGGATAATATCACTTTTGTGATTGTTGATGTTAGAAATCATCGATATAATTATAAACAATCTGGAAATACTTCAAAAGCTTTTAAAATTCAAGCTACTACAAGTTCAGATAAAATTTATTTCTTTAGTGACGGTAGTGTTAATTTTTCTAGTAATAGTCAAATAGAAGTAGACCCCGTTTCTGAAGTCTATGGTGGAACAATTGCAAAAATGTCATGGGGTGTAGGTGCTTTTATTAATGATCATCAAGATATTACTTCTGAAGATGTTCCAAGTTCTGAGTTATTAATTGCAAAAGGTGAAGATCTTCGTAAAATTAATTCTATTCAATTAACAAATATTATAGAAAAATCAAGAGTTGAAACTTCTACATATATTATGGATAAGGTTGTATATGAAACAGGAGTTTTTGAAATTAAATTAAAATATAAAGTTGCAGAATCTACAAATTTTGATATTACATTATTTGAAACAGACGAAGCTTTTATTCGATTTATGTACTTCTCAGATATATGTATTGACACTGGAGATTGGATGGCTCAGGGGTCATGGGAAATTAATAAATTCTATAATAATGTAACTCCTATTGTGTTAAATCTTGGTAATGGTACTGGGGTTACAAGAGGCTGGGGATGGTCTGATGTGAATTGGAACGGTTATAGCGGTGGCCAGTATTGGGCTAATTACCAAAAATTTATTGATTTATCTGAAGGTGATGTTACATTTAACTTCAACAATCTAAATGCTAATTGGTCTAATGCAGATTGGACTGATTGGGTTGACCAAAACGGTTGGAGACTACTTACTATTACTGGACAAAAAATGAAGGTTTAAGATGAGACTTGTACAGACATATAATACGTTTGGAGGAGAAAAGAGAAACGCTGGTTTTTCTTCAAAACGTAGTTTATTTAAATTTTGGAATGATGCTCTTGAAGTGCATTCAAAAAACTATGATGTAACGGTATATACTGATGAAGAAGGCTATGAGTATATACATAACAAAATAAATGCAAAAATTGAAATTATTGATTTTGAATTAATTGACGATAGGTTTTTCAATATTGGCAAATTCCAAGTACACCTTGAGCAAAATGAACCATACTTAATGGTTGATGTTGATGTTATATTATATGATAAAATAACAAAATTAGATTCTGATGTCTATTGCGAAATGATTCGTGGTGGGCATAATGGTTTATATTGTAATCATTTTAATATAAGACCAACAAGGATAGGAATCCCTTGTAGTGGTCTATTAGGTTTTCGTTCACCTGAATTTGCAAAAAAATACGCTTCTTCGGCAATCGAAAAAATAAAAAATGTGGAGCTTGATAAGGTTACATTCGATGCTATGTGGCATATCGAAGAAGTTTATTTGGCAAATCTTATTGAGGATAATAACCTGTCTGTAAAAACTTTTGAAAAATTCACGCACCTACAAGGTGGTAAAAAATAACTTAAAACTTAATATTATGAAAAAAATTACACTCTTTTTCCTTTGTATTGTAACAGTAACGATACTTAAGGCTGCTACAGGTCATTTAACTCTTAATGTTATAACTCCAGGAACAGCATATACACTATTTGATTTTGATGATGCTTCGGCTACAAATCACCTTACTATAACAGGGGATATTAATGCAAAAGATTTAAATAACCTTACGGTTAATTTTTTCGATATAGATACTTTAGATTTAAGCAACGCAAATCTAAAAGCTATAGATGATCAATGGGGAACGTATGCTGACAATGAATTACCAGAAGCTTGCTTCTCATATGGTAACAAGTTAAAATACGTTATTCTTCCTAGTAATCTTGAAATAATTGGGAATAATGTTTTTGATGGTAAAGAAATTGTGTTTGAAATATCACCTACAAACACAAACTTTATTATTGAAAATAATGTTGTTTATAATTTAGACAAATCAGAAATCTTCTATGTAGATAGAACACTTACTGGGACATTTTCGATTCCTTATGGAGTCAAAACAATTGGCAGCACATCTTTTTATGGTACTTCTATTGCAACTGTTAATATTCCTAATACAGTAACATTTATCGAAAAAAATGCATTTGATAATAGTGATATTTCATCTCTAACAATTCCAGAATCTATTACTGCAATGGATAGATACGCCTTTGAAACAACTAAATTACAAAGTATCACAATTCCACCAACTATTGACATTTTAGGTGTAGGTTGTTTTAATGATTCTGATTTAGAAACAATTATTCTAAAACATGTACCTAATTGTAAGCAATATGTTTTCTCTGCAAATACTACTTTAAGCAATGTATATAATTATGAAGAAATACCTGCATATTTTCCATATTCATCTGTATTTGAAAATAGCAATCAAGCTAACTGCACACTAACTGTACCTTATGGTACTAAAGAAGCATATAGTATTGCTCAAGTATGGAAAGATTTTGGTATAATCAAAGAAATGGTGAATTTCACAAGTAGTTCTGAAACTATCAAAATTAGACCTAGTGAAACTGAGAATTGGACAGTTACTTCAAGTACCCCTTGGGTAACAGTTTCTCCTTCATCTGGAACAAGTACAGATTCATTAACAATAACAGTTACAGGAAACACCTCTCTTGAAGAAAGAATTGGTTCAATTACAATAACGACTTTAACAAGCAATGAGGTTACAATTTTTCAAGAAGCACTTAAAGTTACAACGGCAATAACTAATAATTACCTTGAAAAAACCAAAGTATATCCTAATCCTGCTCATTCATACATCACAATTAGTTCTTCAAATAAAGAGCCAATAACAATTTATAATAATCAAGGTAAGGTTGTCTTACAGACTAAAATAAATGGTGAAGAGAAAATTGATATTTCGCACTTACCCAATGGAGTATATTTTCTCAAAGACCAAGACAATATTGTAACCATTTTAAAAAAATAACATGATATACATACTCACAATCCCAGGCATTGGCACAAAACAAGCTGGGTATTCTAAAGGTCTTGAGAAAGAAATTAAAAAGTTTTCAAAAGGAACTCTTCTCGAAAACAATTTTACAATCGTTGAAACTCGACCTTTTAATGTGACTGAAATTGATGAGCATCAAACTGAGTTATTTAACCGTCTTGATACTTCAAATAAACTAGGAGGTATTCTAAGCCTTAGAAAATTTGTAGTTGAAGCATTTGGCGATGCTGTTACATTTGAACGTAATCCCGAAGCTGATGATAGTCCATACAAGAAAGTTCACAGACACATTCGTGATAAAGTAGAAGAAGAACACAATCTAATGATTCAAGATAAAAATGCAAAACTTGTAATAGTTGCTGCATCTATGGGCGTACAAGTACTTTCAACATATATTTGGGATGCAGATAACGGCAAAGGAATTTTTAAAAACTCCCCTGCTACTCCAAAGAATAATTTGCGTTCTTTAAATTATTTTGTTTCTATTGGATGTAACCTTCCTCTATTCGTATCTGGTTTACCTGAAAGTAAAATTGTTGCTTTTGACAAACGTAATGAAAATTTTATATGGCAAAATTACTATGACAAGGATGATGTACTCGGTTGGCCACTAAAACAATTAAGTCCATCATACAATATGGTGGAAGATTTCCAAATCAACACTGGCTTATATGCTGGTGCTCATGTAAGATATTGGGAAGATAATGATTTTACCAAACCTTTTGTGAAGAAAATGATTGAACTATTATGATGCTAATAATTAAAAAGTAATAAATTCAACTTCTGAGTTAAATTCAACTAAAATGTTGTTATAATTATAAGGGTGTAGAGAATACCTTTTTGAAGGGAAAATTAATCATCGTCTCTCGTTAACCCAACTTGTATAATAGATAAAAAACTAAATTCAGAATCAGTATGTTAAAGAATTAATGGTACACTACATATTTTGATTTTCTATTAATCATTGATTTGGTGCCTGTTGCTTTAT
>JAQICB010000167.1 GCA_027858745.1 Bacteroidales bacterium | reverse complement strand
GGTTGCAGGGATGGGCTGCCAAACTCTTGCTTTTGTGGGATGGCGTTTTCCATTTTTTTTCTTTTTCAAATCTGCAATCATATTACTGCTGTGTCGTTTTTTCGGCTTGCGTACAACGTGAACTGTATGAATTGATTGGCATTTCATAGCACTTCCGTTTCAATTTATTACAAACATACTTAAAAGCAGAAAACTACGCAACCCACTGATTGCCAATTTATTTATACAGATTGTTATGCCCAGTTACAATTTCTCACCATATCCAATAAAAATACTTATTTCAGCGGTTTCTGTTTGTTGGCATTGCGAATCAGCACAACAATTACCACCAACGCAATCTAGAACAATATTTTTTAATCCTGCTGACTCAAACCATTTCTTTATATCATCTCTATCAAATCCTAACCACTTATCATATTGTTCGGTTTTTAAAAATTCATGAGTATGTTTATCTAAATCAGTGATTATTAGTTTTCCTCCTTTTTTTATAATTCTTGCCATTTCATTAATTGCCATTTCTGGATTATCGACATGGTGTAAGTACATATTTGCAAAAGTAAAATTCACCTCTGAATCAGTGATAGGCAAATTATCGGAATTACCAACCCTAAATTCTATGTTGCCCCGCTTTGAGAATTTATTCTGCATCTCTTTTAGCATTGATGGAGATTGGTCAACCGCAATCACCTTAACCTCTGTATTGTCTATTCCGCCTGTTATATATCCAGTACCTGCTCCAATATCAGCAATAATGTCTCCACTTTTCAAATTTGCAATCTCAAATGCTTTTTCCCTTGCTGAATCCGAGAAAAATGATTCTTGCATATTATCCCAGTTATTAGCAACTTTCTCAAAATATCTTTTTGATTCTTTTTTTTCCATTTTATTCATTATATGAGTTATTATTTTTACCGAATCGCTTATAAATACAGGACATTTTGAGTCAAAATATCCTTTTTCTCTAATTAACTCTATGCCCTCACCAGTAGACACATCACCATTTAATAATTCATTACATTGACAGGAACCATGTTTTTCCTTAAATCTTCTAATATGTTCTTTTGACAATTGATAACAAATCTCATCTGAAAGGTCATTATATATCTGGTTTGAATTATATTTTAACCCATATATCATTAATGCGGCTGATATTGCGCCACAATAATCACCTCTATAGAAAAATCCAAATCCTAAGAATTTTGAAAGTTTTAATCCAATATTTTATCAATACCAAAATCCTCACAAAATGACGCGAATACAGCTTGAGAACATAAATATCCCTGATTAAATGAGTCTGTTGCATTTTTTGCTTTATCCATTGCAGTAATCTTTTGAAATGGTCAAGACTAACAAATAGTTTTTTTATTGTTGGCTTCAGACATTTTTGAAACAATCGTTTTAAAAGAATCAACAAATATCAGTAATTGTTCTTGTGGTATCGAGTTCAATACATTTTGAAAATACTGATTGTTACCTGCATTTATTTTTTTACATACAGATATTCCTTGTTTAGTTAAGATAATCAATATCATTCTTCGGTTATTTTGTGGAATCACTCTATCTACTAAACCAAGGCTTACCAAACCTTCTACAATTCTTGACACCGTGCTTTTGTCTTGATATAAACGTTCTGCTAATTTTTTCAGAGAAACATTGTCTTGTTTATCCAATTCCATCAAAGTATGACATTGGGTTAAAGTAACCCCACAACAACAATTTGAACTGTTTTGAATTTCGATTTCTCTTTCAAAATGCCTCAAATATTCTCTAAATTCTTTTACTTTCTCAATACTAACCATACTGTTGCATTTAATAACTGTTGCAGTTATACAACTATTTCACAAAACAACAATAAAGTGTTTAAATATTATCCCTTATCAGGCTTCAATGAGGTTCTGTTTTAATTGGGCATAACATTTAGGTAAAAACAATTGTGTTTATTCCTTTTATGTGTTGTTTTATATCTAATAATTTGCGGTTGTAGGCAAACTGCAATAAAGCGATGGACTCATTTCTTAGAACATTGGGCTGAAGTGTTATGGTGGGTTTATGGGGCACCGGCGTTTTCTGTTTTTATTCAGCTTACTAAACTAAAAATTATTGTTGAATAAAACAAATTGTGAGTAGTTGTGGGTTGTTGGTTGCTATTTGTTGATGTTGCCCCCCCGATTTCATCAGGGGTGATTCATATTCAACCCTACGGGTTACAACGAAACTATAGCAAAATGTGCCTTTTAATAATCTGCAATGAGTGATTCGTATGGAATTTTCAAGGTTTCGTGCAGTTTGCGTATCATCTTTAAGGTCAACTTGCGTTTTCTGCTAAAAATCTCTGAA
>JAQICB010000158.1 GCA_027858745.1 Bacteroidales bacterium | reverse complement strand
GTTAAGTCATTACAAAACAGTTTTAAAAAAACATCACAATATTGATGTCATAAAAGAGATTGAAAACAAAAGCATCAAACTAATAGATAGTTCAGTCATATCGTTGTGCTTATCCATGTATTACTAGCTCCATCACCATCGTGTATTGTACCATTTACGTTTCCAAAACCAGTACTCGAACCACTGTTTGTTCCTACATTTCCAGTAAGTTTGGTTAAATACATAGCAGGGTCTGTTGTGCCAACATTAGTAACAGCACCAACACTTGAAAATAACACAAAATCTGCTGCTGTCCCCAAATCTGGACTCTGTCCAAAATTTAGCATTGGGCTAAATAATAAACCAATTGATATTATAATATTTTTTAATAAACTTTTCATAATTTTTGATGATTAATTTGTGAATGAATTTTCACTAAACAAAGATTGATTCATTTATACCTAAATGTGTTATACAATTTTTAAATTATGTTATAACATTCATTGATTAATGAATGTTACATTTTTGGAAACGTGTAGTACGAATTGATTTCTTAACCTCAGTTGGAGGTAAGAAAAATCTAATAACTTAATAAAAATAGCGAAAAAATTAGTGCGATTAAATACTTGATTATTAAATATTTAACTAATAACTTTGCTGTAATTTCAACAGATAAAGTTACTGCAATTTTTTGTTCTATATTAATTAACAATAATCAAACTCCTTCAATACTCAACCATATATAAAGACGGCACACGAAGAATGTGGCGATTAAAGGAATAGCTTTTGCCGATTATACCGTTCACCCCTAACCGGGGTTTGAAGGATATTGATATCTGATTTTTCTCGAATCATGACATCCCTCCTGAATTAAATTGTTTTTGTTCATTATTGCAAATTCAATACTAAGTTCGTATTCATATATCCGTAGAACAGAGCATTTCTATTTTCTTCCCCGGAGTTGTCGTACCATACTTTTTCCGTCTCATTCTTGCAAGAACAAATACATTTCAAAAAAAATTAAAAAAACACAAGTGCACGTTGTTTATTTAAAAAAATATATATACTTTTGTCGTGCAATACTATAAAAATATGATCGAAAAAAGCATCTGGACAGAATCTTTAGATGTCGTTGCAAATATTGAATGGTCTGATTTTGTGTTTTTACCCAACTATGCAATTGCATTCGTTATATGATGTAGAAGCCTTTGTTTTAAAAAAACAAGTAATTTGTAATTAAATAATAATAGGCATGAAAAATCTTAAAATATATGTTGTGTTTACAATATGTCTTATCGTATTGACAAATTGTAATTGTGAACATTGTATTGATAATATTAGTGCGGAAAATAAAAAAATTCCATATGCTGATAGCACTACTGTTTATTTTAAAAATGACACTCTTGGAATTATAATAGATACAGTGTTTGTGAAATTGGGTGAAGTTAGCACAAAGCCATACGCATGCATTTCAAGGAAAGATGACCACAATAACTTATGCTCTGCTCTTAGCTATATTAAATATTCTAACTTTTTTGAAATTGAAATCTATCAATCTAATAATTTTTATCAAAACGAAACAGTTTTTCAACACTATACACCTAAAAATCAACACAGTACGACTGACACTATTAATTATACATATAAAAATCAAAATATTACAGCGTTACACACTTATTATAAACAAGAACATGTTGATTCTATTATATGGAATTTATATAATGAAAATGATACAATTATTTATAACAATTATGTCTCTATAATTGAACCCGAAATTAAACTTTTAGAATACTCAACCATATATAAAGACGGCACACGAAGAATGTGGCGATTGAAGGAATAACGTATACTCATGCTTAACATACATATTACTTTACATTCTTTATGAAAAACCTCACTCTATATCTCATGCTTGCAATATCAGTTTTGTTATTGACAAACTGCAATTGTCATTATTGTACTGATAACATTAGTGCGGAAAATAAAAAAATTCCCTATCAAAATAAGGAATTGGTAGAATTTACAAATGACACGCTCGGTTCTGTTTTTGACACGGTTTATGTGGAGTTAGGTAGTCCAAGTAGAAAAGCATATGGATGCAATGGCACAACTGATTCTGATAATGAATTATGTTGGGCAAAAAGCTATATTATTTATTCTACGAATCTTTGTACACTAGAAATAATCCAATTTCCAAATTCGTATAATAACAAAACTGGCATTGGATTTCCTTATGAATATTCAGAATATATTAAATTTGACACAACATCTTATTTATTTAATAACAAAACATATACAGCGAGAAGTGTTTGTTTTAAATCAGATTCAATAGGTTCATTTTTATGGAAAGAAAATGCCAATAAAGATTTAACTTTAGCATATAATAATTATATTTATATAGTTGAACCCGAAATTAAACTTTTAGAATACTCAACCATATATAAAGATGGTACACGAAGAATTTGGCGATTGAAGGAATAGCTTTTGCCGATTACAGTTCTAAAAATCGTAATAAAAGTTATTGAGTGTTGTACGGAAAGCAAAATAATACATCAATTCAGAATCATCCTGATTGGCAAGGTATTGTTTACGATGCGTTAAGCCAAGAGTAATATTCATATTGTTGTGGGGATTTATCATATACGAAACTTGAATGTTTTTGTAGGTAATAATTTTTTGAATTGCTAAATCTGCAATTGTGTTTCCATATTCGGCTGAACGGGTTTGATATAATTTAAAAATATCATTTCCGTAATTTGTACCTGCCGAGTCTTGTCCGCCTACTATATATTGATATTTGGCTTCGAAAAACCAGCGTTTGTACTCGTAGCGAAGAAAGGAAACAGACTCGTAAAAATTAGATCCACCGGGATGTGCAAGCGGTTGTAAAGCATGTCCGTATTGCTGCGATTCAAGAAAATGTGAATACATAAACGGGCGTACATAATTTATTTCTGTCTGCACATCGAGATGTGAAATTCCGGCAATATCATATGTTTTGTACCCCGCCTGAATAGCATATTTATTTCCCCAGTACCCGTTTCGAGCTTTAATTTCCTCAATTTTAAACTCGTCTATTAATAACTGTCCGTATAAAATATGCGATTCCCACAAACGCAATTTACCCGTCAATCCCATCATTACATTATCGGGCGAGCCAATTTGAAATTCAACAGGTCGCAAAAAAATTACCGGATTCAAATAGTTAAATTCAAACCCGCGATGATTTCCCAACGTATCTTCTTGTGCCCAAATAATTGTTTCGAAAAAACCAATATTTAACCAATCGGTAACCGCCCAATCGAGATAATGCATAACATTCCATTTTATGGGATACCGTGTGTTTGGCAAATGCGGTTCATCGATATACATATGTTGCGACCACATATTGGTGTATTTAATATTCCAAATATCGGTTGTTATTTTAAAATACGGATAATTATGCGCATTGTCTGACAAGAGAATAGAACGATATCCGTCTCCGATAAAATGCTTTCCGTGTCCTAATTCAAACGCAAAGGTTTCGGAAGGTACATACGATATATAGGCATCTGCAAATGCATAATCCAAACCACCATCTTTAAAAGATTTTGCACGGCTCATGCCGGGCACAGTATTTTTCCCAATTTCGCGAATACGGTCGTATCGATAATCCCGGAATTTCGATTGAATTTCATAAAAAGAGGTGAAAAGAAATATTTTATTATTAATAGCAGCATTCACAATTATTCCCCGAGAATTTATCCAGCCCTGAGTAGTGTCACCAAACTCACGAGAGGTCTCAAAATTCCCTGCAGGATTAATCGTAAAATGGAAATTATCAGTAGGTGCCGAAAATGAAAAAATATTTTCATTCCACACACGATTTAAAAAATTCGACTGCAAAGGAATATTATATAAAGTATCGAGACTTACAATTTCAGAAACTTCTGACATATTGTATGGTTTAACCGCAGTATGGAACGAGCTGTCTGAGGTGTAAACATATCGATCAAATGGACGGTATGAGTGGTTGCGAAAATGAGAATTTTGCCCATACAAAAAACCCGAAACTAAGAACAATAAGGCAAGAGCAACATTCTGTTTATAATCCATCACGTTTAAAAATTGTTTTAATTGTTTTAAAAATAATCATAAAGTCAAGTTTCAAAGACCAAGTATCAATATACTGTAAATCAAGTTTCATCCATCGTTTAAACGGAATATTATTTCGTCCCGAAACTTGCCAAATACAGGTAATGCCGGGTTTCATTGATAGCCTACGCAACTGCCAGCGTTCATATTTTTCGACCTCAGAAGGAATAGGTGGACGCGGTCCTACAACGGCCATATCTCCTTTCAAAACATTAAAAAACTGTGGTAATTCATCGAGACTGGTTTTTCGTAGAAAACGTCCCACACAAGTGACCCGCGGATCATTTTTCATTTTAAATACCGGACCATCTTGTTCGTTAACGATAAACTCTTGCTGTTCTTCTTCTGTTTGCAAAATTTCTTCAGCATTTGGAACCATACTGCGAAATTTATAGAATTGAAATTGTCGTCCGCGGAGCCCTACCCGAGTTTGTTTGAAAATAACCGGGCCTTTCGGAGAATCTATTTTTATCGCAAGTGCGATAATTAAGAAGATTGGCGAAAGAAGCAATAATACAATAAGCGAAAAAAAGAAATCAAACACCGCCTTAAATGATAAATAAATAAAATTATTTGGCGTATTCTGAAACGTAAAAAACGGTATCTCATCCAAATATTGAATACTTGATTTTGCCTGTGCAATATTCAAAAACTGAGAAGACATACGAAACACAACACCAATTTCTAAGCATGAGTATATAAGTCGAATTATATTTTTATCAAAATGCCCCTCGCTAAACAACACTTCATCTACTGTATGTTCTTCTATATATTCGGAAATATTAAGAGTTGTCGGCAACATTGGATATGCTGAAGAATAAGTATCTATCACTTCCTGATTATCGGTCACAACACCTATAATATTATAGCCCCAAAACGTGTTTTTTTCAATTTTTTGAATAAGCCTGTCCAAGTCTTTATCACCGACAAGTATAACATTAACTGTATTTTTCCCTCTGCGTCGATATTTTTTAAAGACATAATAAATATCAATTTTCAAAAGATATAAGCTTACTAAATTAATACAGCTAAACAGGACCAAAACACTTCTTCTGACAGAATCCAAATCGAAAATAGCAAGGAGTAAGAACAATAAACCGGTACCAATAGCAACCAATAAAAAATAGGCAAATAATATATATGAATACGGATTGACCCGATAGATGCGTGAAATATTATAAAACTTCAATAAAAAAAACCACAGAGGTCCGAGAAATAACAGAAGAACCGAATAATCTTCGGTCACAACAATCTTTCCTTCAATGAAATATAATGCTAAAAAAAATGAGAAATAGGTGAAAATGACCTCAACTAAACCAATTAAATTATTAATTATCTGTTCCTTTTCCTTTAACATGTTCGTACGAATATAATAACAAAAATATAACTTATGTTTTCTAAATAAAAATGAAATAATATCTTTTAATCAGAAACATACCAATTTAATAAAGTTTCAATCCCTTCCTCAATTTCAATAGAATGATGCCAACCCAAATCATGAATTTTTTGAGGATTCGTCAATTTTTTCATTGTACCGTCCGGTTTTGACGTATTGAAAAACAAATTCCCTACAAACCCAACACTGTTTTTTATTGTATGTGCCACTTCATATATTGAAATATCTTTTCCGGTACCAATATTAATATGAGTATTTCGCACCTCATTTCCTTCTCCCCGAACATCAGAAAAATTAACCTTTTCTATACAAAACACACAGGCTTCTGCCATTTCTTCACTCCACAAAAACTCACGTAAGGGAGCTCCGGTACCCCATATTTCTACTTGCACCGAAGAATCAGGAAGCACTCGAACACCATACTTTTCTAATATTTTTTCAATTTCCTGCTGCGAATTCTTTCCTGAAACACCTTCAATAGGACGCTTATTTAAATCATGTTGTATTGCTTCCCAATTGGCAGTTTCCAAACATTTTCCGAGATAAATTTTTCGTAACAAAGCAGGTAACACATGCGAGGTTTCGAGATTAAAATTATCATTCGGTCCATATAAATTAGTCGGCATAACCGAAATAAAATTTGTTCCATACTGCACATTATAGCTTTCACACATTTTAATTCCGGCAATTTTTGCGATAGCATAGGGTTCGTTCGTATACTCCAAAGGAGAAGTCAACAAACAATCTTCGGGCATGGGCTGTGGAGCTTCTTTCGGATAAATACACGTACTACCCAAAAACAACAATTTTTTCACGCCATACACATAGGCATTATGAATAATATTATTTTGAATGGTAAGATTCTCATAAATAAATTGCCCGCGATAAGTATTATTTGCCACAATACCACCCACTTTAGCGGCAGCAAGAAATACATATTCCGGCTTTTCTTTTTCAAAAAAATGAGCAACCTCAACGGCATTCATCAAATCTAATTCCGAACGAGATTTACCAATGAGATTTGTATAGCCCTTGTTTTCCAATATTTTCCATATTGCCGAACCCACGAGTCCACGATGACCGGCAATGTATATTTTCGATTTTTTTTCCATATTATAAGGGTTTTCGGTTATTGGTTATTGGTTCTATAAGTTTGGAAATGCTCACACTTCGCACTTTAATGATTTTCGTTAACATCGCTGTAATAATGATTAACTCATTTTTCAAATAATCAAAAGATTTAGGTGATAGAGATCCTATTTCTTTTGGTATTAACTGCGTCCTCAACTCGGCTAGTGAACCCCGAGCAATATTAAAAAAACGTATTGACTGCGGATTTGAATCATATCCTGCACCTTCAGCAATATTTGATGGCACACTTACGGCAGATCTGCATATTTGATTTTGAAGAGATTTATCACGGACAAAACTCAAATTTGATGTTATTTTATATACAAGGACACTTACATCCTTTGCTTTAGACCAAACTTGTAATTTTGTAAAATCACCCATCACCAAAAACCTAATACCAATTAACCTTTTTTACTCAAAATAATTCATAATTCTATATCCGCCTTCTTGTAAGTACGCATTTTTTTGCATTAATTTCACATCAGATTGCATCATATCTTTAACCAAAGCCGGCAAATCATATTTGGGTTTCCAGCCAAGTTTTTCTTTTGATTTTGTTGGATCTCCAATAAGTAGTTCCACTTCGGTTGGACGGAAATATGCGGGATCAACACCTACAATATCTTGATTTTTTGCTTGTTTTTCTTTTATTCCAGCCAAAAATTGCGGTCCAACTTTGTGAATAAACACATCTTCATCTATCGAATCGATATATCCTTTTTCATCAACACCTTCACCTTTAAATGCCAAATGAATTCCTAATTCAGCCACCGCCATTTTTATAAAATCCCGAATGGAAGTTGTAATACCGGTTGCGATTACATAATCATCGGGCTTATCTTGTTGCAGAATTAAATACATAGCTTCGATATAATCTTTTGCATGCCCCCAGTCTCGTTGGCTCGAAAGATTACCCATAAACACTTTATCTTGCATTCCCAAAGCAATACGACTCATTGCACGCGTCACTTTTCGCGTAACAAATGTTTCCCCTCGTACCGGCGATTCATGATTAAATAAAATACCATTACTTGCATGCATATTATATGCTTCACGATAATTTACCGTAATCCAATACGCATACAGTTTTGCGACAGCATAGGGACTTCGGGGATAAAAAGGTGTTTTTTCAGATTGTGGCACCTCTTGTACCAAACCATATAATTCTGAAGTAGAAGCCTGATAAATACGTGTTTTTTCAGATAATCCCAACAAACGGACAGCTTCAAGAATTCGTAAAGTACCAATTCCGTCGGTATTTGCAACATATTCCGGTTCGTCGAAACTCACCATAACATGGCTCATTGCAGCCAAATTATATATTTCATCGGGTTGCACCTCCTTAATTATCTTCGTAAGATTCATCGAATCAGTTAAATCTCCATAATGCAAAATGAGATTTCTGTTTTCTACATGCGGGTCTTGATATAAATGATCGATTCGGTCGGTATTAAACAAAGACGAACGTCGTTTGATACCATGAACGATATATCCTTTTTTTAATAAAAATTCGGTTAAATATGCACCATCTTGTCCGGTTATTCCTGTTATTAAAGCTATTTTTTCCATTTGTGAGAATATTGATTGATTAAAAAAAAATTATAAATATATATTACATAATTACGTATACGCTTTCACATCCTTCTCTGTAATTTCAGAACCCGCTAAAATAATAAGCCGTTCAATTACATTTCGCAACTCACGAATATTTCCTGTCCACGGGAGAGTCTGAAGATATTTTACTGCTACAGCATTACATGATTTTTTGGCAATCCCCATTTCTTTGCACACCGTTGTCAAAAAATGCTCAACCAACACGGGAATATCATCTTTCCGTTCAGCAAGAGGGGGAACCTCAATCAGGATGACACTAATACGATGGTATAAATCTTCTCGGAAATTTTTCTCTTGAATTTCTTCTTGCACATTTTTATTTGTTGCAGCCAAGACCCGCACATCAACAGAAATATCCTTATCGCTACCCACACGCGAAATTTTTTGCTCTTGTAATACTCGCAGTACCTTTGCCTGAGCAGATAAACTCATATCACCTATTTCGTCTAAAAAGATAGTACCTCCCTGTGCTTGTTCAAATTTACCAATACGTTGTTTAATGGCAGAGGTAAACGCACCCTTTTCGTGTCCAAAAAGCTCACTTTCAATTAATTCTGATGGAATAGCCGCACAATTTACTTCAATAAATGGTGCCTTTGCACGAGCACTTTGTTCATGAATTGCACGAGCAACTAACTCTTTACCGGAACCATTGGGACCGGTAATTAAGACTCGTGCATCGGTTGGGGCAATTTTATATATCATATCTTTAATATGCACCATAGGTTCAGACTCACCTATCATTTCATATTTCGACGAAATTTTCTTTTTAAGATGCGTTGTTTCGTTTACCAACACCGACTTATCAAGAGCATTTTTCACCGTAATCAGTACCCTATTCAAATCCAGAGGTTTTTCAATAAAATCAAATGCCCCCAATTTAATAGCCTCCACGGCAACATCTATGGTGCCATGTCCCGAAATCATTATACAAGGCACATCGCCTCGTTCAGCAAAAGCTAATTTTAAAAATTCCAGGCCGTCCATTTCGGGCATTTTAATATCCGAAAAAACCATATCAACTTTATTTTTCTGTAAAGCCTCAAAGCCCTCTTTGCCATTTGCGGCAAGAATTACCGTATGCGATTCAAATTCTAAAATATCTTTTAAAGAATTACGAATAGCTCGTTCATCATCAATTACGAGAATTACTGCCATATTACACTGATTTTAATAATTGTTCTTTTGTTATAGAAACCACTCCGGGCATTTCGCAGGCAAGACCGGCAGCGATATTTGATATACGAGCCAAATCACGGTCAGGCAGACCCGCTATAAGGCATGCTACTGCAACACTAATTACGGTGTCGCCGGCACCCGACACATCCGACACATAGCGAACTTGTGAAGGAATATGAACATACTCATCTCTATTTGCGATAAACACACCATGTTCGGACAAAGTAATCATTATACGTTCAATGGAATGCTCGGTCATATATTCTTTCGCAAGAATATGTAATGTATCCAAATCAGTTTTTTCACACACAGACTGAATGCCATCACAAAATTCCTTAAAATTCGGTTTAAACAATTGCACATTATTATAGTCTGCAAAATTATTCTTTTTGGGGTCAACCACTACCGGGATAGTATGCTTACGAGCTGCGCTCACAATACTTGAAATAGTATCGGCACTGAGAACCCCCTTATCATAATCTTGTAACACAATTGCAGCAATTTCATGTTCTTCTATAATATCAAAAATATGAGCACACAATTTTACATTATCTTGTTTCGAAAGCGGCTCTATGAGTTCATTATCGATACGTAACATTTGGTGATTGCCACTCATAACTCTTGTTTTGACTGTCGTAACTCGTTGGGAAGAAACGAAACACGAATCTGCAGAAATATTTCTTTGATGTAATACCGAACACAAATTTTTACCGGCTTCGTCATCGCCAATCACCGAACACAAAATTGGCGTTAAACCCAGAGCATGAATATTTTTTGCAACATTAGCAGCCCCACCCAATCTATTTTCCGTACGAGAAACATGTACAACCGGCACCGGAGCTTCAGGAGAAATCCGCTCAACAGTTCCCCACACATATGAATCAAGCATGACATCTCCAATAATTAAAATCTTCCGAGATGCAAGTGAATTAAAAATTTCCGAATAATTCATGTTTTTTTTTTATAATTCAAACATACAGGTTTTTAGCGAAAAAAACCTTGTTTTCGCAACAAAAAAGAGCATTTTAAACCATACAGATAATTTTTTTTATATTTTTGAGGTATAAAATGAACATCATGATTACACAAAGTCGCTTCGTAACAAATACCAACAAGAATGTTATGGGGTTTTCAGTCCGTAATAATAAAACATCGTACGGAAAGCCTGTTTTAAAACATCGAACACTTTCAAACGATTTTCGCTTTAAGTATCAACAGTTTACTGTTTCCAAACCTTTGATGGCAGAAAGGTGTTACCGGTTCTTGAGATTTGCAGATAACCGGATAAACATGGCGAGTACAAGTTTATCCCAGTCTTTCGGTACAATTCGTAGAATTTTTCTGTACAAACTCATTATCGTATTTTCAAGCATGACACTATTTTCATGTGCAACAATAATAAACACACCCAATAAAAATGTTCATTTTTACTCTGTACAAGACAGCGTACAAATATCATACTCACGCGATACGATATTTTGTCCCGACAAGATACGCATCCCCCGTTCGCACAAAAAAGACACGGTGTTTTTACACAGTGGCACCATATCCGACACCATATTGTTACGACCAATTGTATCACCGACCTACGCATTAAATTTTGTGAACTATGGCATAGGGTATTTGGTAGATTTATTAACCCCCAAAGTTACCTCTTACGACGAACCGATATATATCGACCTCACACAAGAAGAAATTGTTTCAACCTGGAGAAAACCACGAGCAGGAACAAGTGTGTTTTCGATTCAATCTCCAATTATATATTCAATATTTCAAAACACAAGTTCACACGTTAATAGCGGAGCACTCGAGTTCGTTTTTGACCATTTTGTCAGCAACAACAAGGGTTTTTATATGCAAGGGAGTCTGTTGCATCGTAGCAATAGACATACCATTCTCCGTTCCGAAATAGGTTTTCATGCAATTGTATTGCGGCAATTTGGCATTAAAGCCGGTATGTTTTACGGATATGCACATATCAAACGCTCCAATTTTTGGAACTGGAATACAAGTACAAGCGAAATATATGATGCTCCGACTACCGGATTTTCTATTCACTTCAAACGGTTTTTATACCGCGGGTTATATAGTTTCGGAACATATTCCGCAGGATATAGTCCCTATCCAAACCAATGGCATCATATATTTGAATTTGGATATGGTGTCAGCATAACCCCGGATTTTATAAAAACAAAACAGAGGCAATAATTGTTTGCAATTTTTTTGTAACTTGCTTTTTATTTACGAGACCTCATGTTAACAAAAAAAATTATTTACAGTTTATTTCTCACCTGTCTGCTCTTATCAGCTCAAGGAAATACTATTATAGATAGTTTACGCAAAGAACTACAGAACGAAAAAAGTGATACGGCACAGATTCGTATTCTCCAAGAATTGGCATTCGCGAATTTTGGACACTCTTCGCAAGATGCATTTTCGTACTTATATACGGCACAACACAAAGCTACTTCTATAGAAAACAATGAGTTATTGAGTTCCTGTTATTATAATTTGGGAAAATTGTATCACAAAATTGCCGAATACGATTCCGCAAAAATGTATTACAACGAAGCATCTCACATATGCTCAGATTCAAAACAACAAACCACAATTTTCGACAATGTTGGTATTCTCTATCGAGATATGGGTTTGTATGAATCTGCTCTTTTATTTCATAATCAATCATTACGCCTCAAAGAAGCATTAGGCGACCGAGAAGGAGTTGCCGATAGTTATACAAATATTGGGAATGTGTACTACCATACCAGAAATTACGAACAATCGCTCACCAACTATTTTAATGCTCATGACATACATAAAAAAAATAAAGATTTACAAGCAGTTGCCTCTGTTTTAAATAATATTGGCGATTCGTACCGACATCTGAAAAAATACGACAAAGCTCTCACCTCATACAACGAAGCATTGGATATTCAAGAAAAAATTGGGAATCAAAAGGTTATAGCAAACACTCTTCACCATATCGGGAACTTTTATTACCATCTCAACATTTATGACAAAGCACAAGAATTTTATTCAAAAGCCTTACATATTCGTACCGATATAGGTGACAAAAACGATATTGCCGCATCTCGCTTCAACATTGCAACAGTACACCGCGATTTAGGAAATTATGAAGATGCACTCAAATATTATACAGTAGCTCTTAAACTTCGAAAAGACACAAAAAATAAGGTTGCCGAAGCTCTTACATACAGTGCCATTGCCGGTGTATACAAATTAGACAAACAATTTTCAAAGGCAATTGAATATTATGAAAAGGCTTTGAGCATGCAACAAGAAATCGGGAGCAAATCGGACATAGCAACTTTGTACGAACGAATCGGCATTACCTATAAAGATGCCGAAGAATTTGAGCATGCCGAAAAATTTTATAATAAAGCATTAACGATATATTCAAAACTTGAGCATAAAAAAGCAGTGGCACGTATTACTCATTATATTGGGAACCTTTACCGTGAACAAAAAGAATACGATATTGCATACACACACTATTCCGCAGCACTAAAAATACAAGATACCATTCAAGACAAAACCGGTATGGCATATACGTATCATAATATTGCGGAATTATTTATGAGTCAACAACAGCCCGAAAAAGCAGTTGAACAATACGAAAATGCTTTACGATTTGCACAAGAGATTCACGACAGAAATCTTATTCAAGAAATAGCACATACGCTCTATTCATACTACAAAAAGCGGGGAGAATTTGAAAAAAGCCTCTCATTTTTTGAACTCTTCAATACAACGAAAGAACAAATTGCCCAAGACAAAAATCTCCAAAGAATTGCAGAATTGGAATTCGAATCGAACATTAAATTATTGGAGCAAATTAATGAAAATCAAGAGCTAAAATTACGCGAGGAGCATACCAAACGGCAGCAACAAACAATTTTACTCATTATTGTCGTAATTGTTGCAGTTCTTATTTTAGGTTTTTCAATACTCTTGTTTCGTCAATTTTCGCAAAAAAAGACGGCCTTTAACCTTCTTTCCGACAACCGAAAAAAACTTGAAAAAGCTTATCATTCTTTAGAAGAGACTCACGAATTGCTGCAAGAAAAAAATGAAAAAATAACCGATAGCATCAGTTATGCAACACGCATACAACAAGCTATCCTTCCCTCCGATAAAACCATTGAAACAATATTTCCAAAGCACTTTATTTTTTATCTGCCACGTGATATTGTAAGTGGCGATTTTTATTGGTTTACAGAACAATCGGGATATGCATTTATTGCTGCAATTGATTGTACTGGGCACGGCATTCCCGGTGCATTTATGTCTATGATTGGCAATACTTTATTGAACCAAATTGTAAATGAACAACATATTATTGAACCTTCAGAAATTCTCAACCGCCTCGACAAAGAAATAATCGCAACACTCAAACAAAACAAGAAAGACAATTCACAAGAAGACGGATTAAGTATTTCTCTCATAAGATATTCTTCGGCACAAAACGAAGTTCTATTTGCCGGTGCAGGACAAAAAGCCGTGTGTGTCTCAAATGATGCTATTGAAAAATACGGCTCAACTTTCTTTTCTATTGGGGGAATGCATAGTATAAAAAAGAGCAAAAATCACTCTTTTAGCCAAACGGCAATTCCGGTAAAAAAAGGTATGCGTTTGTTTTTATTTAGCGACGGTTACATTGACCAATTTGGAGGACCGAAAGATTCACGATTTTCGTCGAAACGATTTTATACATTATTAGAGTCAACACACAAAATTGATATTACCGAACAACACACCGAACTCAGCAAACAATTTGATGAATGGAAACAAGAAAAAATTCAAATTGATGATGTGATAGTAATTGGTATAGAATTTTGATGCCTGAGCAAGAAATGATTCGATTTATACCGATACCATGATGTGTCCACACAAATCATTGATATAATTTCTAACTATTCATCATCTCGCTTCCAAAACAATTAGGCATAAGGCACAAAGAAAAGAGTAAAAAATTAAATCATATTTATTATATTCAACTACGGTGAAAATAATATCTTTGTAACAAATAAACTGAAGAAAACATGTCTACAGAACAAAGGATTGTATTTAATAATGTATATGTCGGATATAATTCGCATAATGAGGTTTTACAAAATGTTTCGTTTACCTTACATGCCGGCGAATTGGTATATTTAATTGGAAAAACAGCATCGGGCAAATCGAGTTTGCTTAAAACAATGTATGCAGAAATTGCTCCTTTAGCAGGGGAATGTTCTGTTGCAGAATACGATTTAACGCACATTCGACGTTCGGAAACACCCTATTTACGTCGCAAAGTTGCTATTGTGTTCCAAGATTTTCAGTTGTTGCAAGACCGAACAGTTGCCGAAAACTTACTGTTTGTGCTGAAGGCTACTGGTTGGAAAAAGAAAAAGGTTATGCAAACGCGTATTGATGATGTATTATCGCAAGTTGGCTTGTTAAACAAACAATCGTCCATGCCTCATCAACTTTCGGGTGGAGAACAGCAACGGGTGGTTATTGCTCGTGCATTGCTCAATAATCCGGAAATAATATTGGCGGACGAACCTACCGGAAATCTTGACCCCGAAAGTTCTGAAGAAATTTTCACGTTATTACATACCATTGCTCAAAATGGCTGTGCAGTGTTTTTTGTAACCCACAACTACCAGTTATTGAAAAAATTCCCGGCTCCGGTACTGCAATGCGAAAATAATACAATTGTAAAAAACACGGACAATGAAGTAGAGATTGATTTTGAATCATTGTCGGAATAATTATTTGTAAAGAATTTACGTCTCTTCAGACTAAATGAAAAAAAAATAAATATGACGGAGAAATCGAAAGATAAAGATATAATTGACGATTTAGAAAAGAACGAATATAAATACGGTTTTTCTTCCAATATTGAATCAGAAGTGTTTCCTCCCGGAATTAATGAGGATGTGATTCGAAAAATATCGGCTATCAAAGAAGAACCCGAATTCCTTTTGGAATGGCGACTCAAAGCTTATCGTCACTGGCAAACAATGGAGCACCCATATTGGGCTCACATTACCTTGGAAAAACCTGATTTTCAATCTATAAGTTATTATGCACAACCAAGCAATAAACCGAAATATGATAGTTTAGATGAGGTCGACCCCGAAATTATATCCACATTCGAAAAGTTGGGGATTCCTCTCGAAGAACAAAAACTCCTAGCAGGTGTTGCTGTTGATGCGGTTATGGATAGCGTGTCGGTACATACACAATTTCGCGATCAGCTCGAGGAAAAAGGAGTTTTGTTTTGTTCTTTCAGCGAAGCAGCCCGAGATTACCCCGAATTAATTCAAAAATATTTGGGTTCAGTCGTGCCATATACCGATAATTATTATGCAGCACTCAATTCTGCAGTGTTTAGCGATGGTTCTTTTGTATACATTCCCAAAGGCGTTCGCTGTCCTATGGAGTTGTCTACTTATTTTCGGATAAATGCAATAAATACCGGACAATTTGAACGGACACTCATTATTGCAGAAGACGATTCATATGTGAGTTACCTCGAAGGTTGTACTGCTCCTATGCGCGACGAAAATCAGCTGCACGCTGCCGTTGTGGAATTGGTAGCAATGAATGGAGCAGAAATTAAATATTCGACCGTACAAAATTGGTATCCCGGAAACAAAGAAGGAAAGGGAGGTATTTATAATTTTGTAACCAAACGAGGTTTGTGTAAAGGGCATCATTCAAAAATATCATGGACACAAGTTGAAACCGGTTCGGCTCTCACCTGGAAATATCCAAGTACTATATTAAAAGGAGATTTTTCTACTTCAGAATTTTATTCGGTAGCGGTAACCAACAATTATCAACAGGCAGATACGGGTACTAAAATGATTCATATTGGGAAAAACACAAAAAGTACAATTATATCAAAAGGTATCTCCTTAGGCAAAAGCAACAACTCATATCGCGGTTTGGTT
Source organism: Bacteroidales bacterium (assembly GCA_027858745.1). GTDB lineage: Bacteria > Bacteroidota > Bacteroidia > Bacteroidales > UBA1715 > JAQICB01. The sequence goes on along the minus strand of JAQICB010000158.1, from coordinate 6,051 downwards.
CGCATGGCTAAAACTGCCGAGAATGCTCGAAACTTTTCGCAGTGTGATTCATTATTAATCGGTTCACAATGTGGTGCACACACATTTCCATATATTGATGTGCATAACAAAACAGCAACGGTAGAACATGAGGCAACAACCTCTAAAATTGCTGATGACCAGATTTTTTATTGCAATCAGCGTGGCATTTCTACCGAAAATGCGGTAAGCCTCATTGTTAATGGTTTTGCCAAAGAAGTATTGAGTAAATTACCAATGGAGTTTGCAATTGAAGCTCACAAATTAATTGCAATTTCTATGGAGGGTAGTGTTGGCTAAACCAGGTAAGTTATAAGATATGGAAGAGAAAAAATTGGAAACATATTATAATCGTCTTACTCGTATCAATTTTGATATGGAAGAAGTTCTTGCTGATATTGAAAGTGGTGAACTTGATCTCGATACGGTTATGTCTGTTGCTCTTTCAACTCACGAACCGCAATCTCGGTATTCTGCGTGGATTATTTCTCATTATCTCTTGCGAGGTCATTCCATTGAATATTATGAATCACGTGCAATTGATTTTTTATACACGACTCACATTTCTCACACCGGACATATTCGTGAAATGTTACGTTGGTTTTCTATTGCAAAACCACAAAACGAAAAAAATAGTGGTAGATTAGTAGATTTCTGTTTTAAAAAACTAACAGATTTCACTATGCCGACAGGTGTAAAATGTCATGCTATAGATATTTTAGAATATTATTCGGCGAAGGAACCGGAATTATTACCGGAATTCATAACAGTATTACAAGATATAGACCCCTATATGACCAGAGGCGGGTCACAAAAAATAAAAAAACTTCTTGTGCAACTTACAAAGCAAGAACATGTTTTACAATAAAGAAAATTAATATGTTAGAAATACTCAATTTACATGCTTCGGTAGAAGGTAATGAAATTTTAAAAGGAATAAATCTTTCGGTAAAAGCCGGAGAAATTCATGCTATTATGGGACCTAACGGTTCGGGAAAAAGTACATTGTCGAATGTATTAGCAGGACATAACGCTTTTGAGGTAACCAAAGGTTCCGTTTTGTTTGAAGGAAAAAATTTATTTGACTTATCTCCTGAAGAACGAGCGTGGGAAGGAATTTTTCTGGCATTTCAATATCCGGTAGAAATTCCCGGCGTGAGCATGACCAATTTTATAAAAACTGCGGTTGAGGCAAAATATAAATATCAAGAAAAAGATGCTCCATCACCTGCTGAATTTCTGAAAATGATGAAAGAAAAGCAAGCAATGGTTGGGTTAGCAAAATCACTTGCCGGACGATCGGTCAACGAGGGTTTTTCCGGCGGGGAAAAAAAGAAAAATGACATTTTTCAAATGGCAATGTTAGAACCAAAATTAGCAATTCTTGACGAAACAGATTCGGGCCTTGATATTGATGCGCTTCGCATTGTTGCCGAAGGAGTTAACACCCTCAAAAAACCAGACAATGCCTATATTGTAATTACCCATTATCAACGGTTATTGGAATATATTGTGCCCGACGTAGTACATATTCTTCATGATGGAAAAATTGTAAAAACAGGAGATAAATCCTTGGCTTTTGAATTAGAGAAAAAAGGATATGATTGGGTAAAATAATTAATTCATTCGCTCTATTACACAGTAATTATGCAAAATTTAGACACATATATTCACAGCTTATCCGAAAAAAATATCGCTCCGGAAGTACTTGCGACATACAATTCGCTCGATATTCCAAATAAAAAAATGGAAGATTGGAAGTTTCGTGATACGCAGGATTGGTTTCAAGGGGCATATAATTTTTCTCCTGCTTCTATCCTAACTTCTCGCGATGTAAAAGACAGCATTGCAGACATTTCTTATGATGCACTCTTGGTTTTTGAGAATGGATTGTATAAATCGGATTTTTCTCAGCCTCAACACATACAATTAGAAGACAGAAAAAAATCATCCGAAACAGACTTCGTCAACAAACTCGAAGTTGCAAATGAGATTTGTGCACAAGATGGTGCCCGCATTCATGTTTCGAACTCAGAATCTTCGCAGCATATACTTATTGCCTCGTTCTATTCGGGAGCTGATACCTATGCCTTTCAAAAAAACACGGTGTATATTGAATCGGGTTCTCAGCTTACAATAACTGAAATACATATTTCATTGAGCAATTCGGTACGAGTAAATCATGCACTCACTATACATACTGAAGAACATAGTTCCTGCGAATACACAACAGTACATTCCCTTCACAATGATGCACAATTTATACAACACGTTCGTATTCAACAAGAAGCTGAAAGCAAAGCGACATATGCAACATTTCCCGTTTCGGGAAAATATATCCGAAGTTGGGTACAAGTTGACAAAGTTGGAGAGCAGGCACATACACACTTAAATGGTTTATTTTTTCCTATTCTCAAAGAGCATTGCGAACAATATATATTCGTAAATCATCTCTCACCATCTTGCGAAACACATAAATTATATAAGGGTTTAGCGAATGATTCAGGCTTTGGGGTATTTTCGGGTAAAGTATATGTTGCCCGCGATGCACAACAAACAAATGCGGTGCAAACAAACAAAAACATACTATTATCCGATACAGCAAAAATACACAGCAAACCACAACTTGAGATTTATGCAGATGACGTGAGTTGTAGTCACGGTAGCACAACCGGACAAATCGATAAAGATGCACTTTGGTATATGCAATCACGCGGAATTGCGTATGCAGAAGCTATTCAATTGCTCCTCTCCGGATTCATTAATGACGTAGTGCAAACCGTGTCAATAGAATCGGTACGAGAACGCATCAGAACAGCTATAGTTCATAAATTATAACATTTATCTTAATACTTTTTGGGGACACACCATGCTGTGTCTGTACAATGGAGGTTTACAACACAGTCGGCAACTTCCTGACTGAACTAAAAAATCTGTGGTAATCTGTGCAATCTTGTGGTGAAAATGTTATTTTTGTTTATGCGGAGATTCAAAACCATACATATTCCTATTCCCAAAAATATTTCGGAACGATACCGAAAGCTGTTTGAGAAAAAATCAAGCTATAAGGTACCGGAATTAGGAGTGAAAAAATATAAAAACGTATTTGTTTCGCACGAGGGTTTATGTTTACAGAATTTTCGCTTAATACCCTATTCGTCATTTAATATTCGCACTTCATACGACAAATCTTTCGGCTGGCAGTACTATAAACTTGTGTTGGAGCAATACCTCGTAAGCACATTTGGTAAAAGCCTCAAAAAAATTACATTAGATTCTGATACAAGGTATGCCATAATACATACCAAATGGTTTAATTACTCATTTTGGATTACTTCGTCATTACATCGCCTTATTATGCTCTACGAATCAGGCAAAGATTTTACATTAATATACCCCGAAGAATGGGACAATATACCCTATGTAACCGAAAGCCTGAAAGCCTTTCCCGGGTTGAAAATTAAAATAATTCCTCAAGGAACACATATGCAGATTCCGCATTTACTTATGCCGGAAGTTCGCCCGTTTACCGCTTGTTTTGATGGTACAGAATTACAAACAGTTCGAAATTACTTTACCGCTCGCATTCCTGCTGAATTTCTCAATAAAACATACCCCGACAAAGTATACATTACGCGCAAAAAAGCAAAATACCGTAAAGTAGAAAATGAACAAGAACTCATATCACACCTTATCCCTAAAGGTTTTACTGTTTTAGATTTCGACGACCTCAGCTTTTGGGAACAAGTTGCCTATATGCAATACGCAAAAATATTTGTGAGTATTCATGGGGCGGGATGTTCCAATATTATTTTTATGCCCCCACAAAGCACTGTTGTTGAACTTATTAACGCATTTTATGCTGAGTTAGAATACACATTTCCATTTTGGAAACAAGCTCATGTCTGCGGTCATTCCTATTTTCCGGTTTTTGGCGAATCGATTCAAAAAACTTCATCACTCATTACTTCTCAAAATACCGCTCATTCTTCTGACTTTTTGGTTAATCAGAATATTATAGTAAATGTACAAGAAGTTGAAATTATACCGATTATGAAATTATAAATTCATTTGAACTACTTTATAATTACAATTTAAACAATACTTTTTTGAGTTTAAATTGCATTGCAATTATTAAAACATTCTTTTATCAGTTACGTTTTTCATCACTCTATGACCGTCTTTAACGGAAAATTACAGAGAAGAATTTATTGTTCCTTTAGTGAAAAAAAACAACTCATTTTATAAATCTATAATCTATACCAGTCAGATTTTGTATTTGGCAATATATCATCAGTATATATATCAATACCCATTTTATCGACAACATCCAAAATATCACTTATCTGCTTCTGGGTTAATGTTTCTCTCCATTTCCCTAATTGTTCCCGTTTATTATGTTTAAAATCAACATTTGTCTTACTTGGTTTTTGTACAAAATCTAAATTCTCAGGCATGGTTTTACCAATAAATGAATAAATTTTTCCCAATTCATTTTCTGTTTCAAGCAAAAGCTCTTCATAAAACACAACTAATTGTAAATCAGATTTTGGCGCTTCGAAAGGAATAATATTTTGCACACACCATATAAAACTTAACATCTCTTCTCTTGAATGCAATTCATTAAAAACCTTACGAAACCGGTCAAAATATATTGAATGAATAAATTGCGGGTCAAAAAACTTAACAGCTTCATTATGTGCAACTTCAAAAGACATATGTTTCATTTGCGAAGAAACCACAGAACAAGGGTGACGAACAAGTAAAATTGTCCGCATATCAATATTCTTATTTATATAGGGTAATAACAAATTTGCAGTAACGCACTTAATGACTGCAAAATTACTATTCAAAATTTTTCTGTATGGATTAAATCTCAATAATGACTTATAATTAAGCAATGAAAGAGAAAAAATATTTGTTATTCGCTGACTTCCCTCCTTCCAATTATTTTGTACAGGAAGAAACGGGAACCATCCTAACTGATTACTAAAATCTGTAAGACCTTGTTCATACAATCTAAAAGGGCGTAAAGGTTCCCAAATGAGAATGGTCTTTGTATCATTGCCAATTATTTCGGCCAACCATGTTGTACCACCTCTCGGCACTCCGGAAATAAGAACGCAATTTCTATCATTCCACCTTTTACAAAACCTGTTTGAATAGGCATACATATTTGTAAAGGCTTTATTTGTTACATCAATAATTTTTTTATTAAAATTCATAAATATTTTTTGCTAATATTAAAGATAAGATTTTACAATACGAAATTGCTCAATATGTGAAACAATTACAAAAAAACGCTGCAAAAAAACGTAAGACGTTTAATCCGGGAATGTAGGGTTGTGAGACATTTTATGCATATCCTCTAAATATTGATAATAATTGATACAATAAGAGATAATTCAAAAATAACAAACACTATAAACCTGAGTTCGATATAATTTTTTAGGTTCAGAACGCTTATAAATAGAATCAATAAAATTCGTTCAATTCTTTTTGATGTGAACCATTTATGGTTATTTGTATAATATCATTATTCATAAAAAAACATATAAATTCTTATATCAGAGCAATAATTTCCCGTATATCAACCATTCCCAATTCATAAAACAACGGTAACCGAACCAAACAATCAGTATATCTATCAGCATTCGGGAGTGCTCTGCCATCGTGTTTATCTTTGTAAAAGTCACTTGCATGCAGTGATTGATAATGAAATACCGGATTGACCCCCTGTTTTTTCATCTCAGCAATAAACTGTGTACGTTCTTCTTCATTCTCACACACCATATAAAACATATGTGCATTATTCGTAGCATGCACCGGGATATAAGGCATCTTATATCTTATATCTACTATCTTATAACTGTACTCGTTCCAGATTTCAATTCTTCGTTTTTGAATTTTCTCAATATTTTCAAGCTGTGCCCATAGAAATGCTGCGTTAATTTCGGAGGGTAAAAACGAAGAACCTACGTCAACCCAACCATATTTATTTATTTCTCCTCTAAAAAATTGTGCACGATTGGT
>JAQICB010000164.1 GCA_027858745.1 Bacteroidales bacterium | reverse complement strand
CGATTTCTTTAGGCAGTATTTTTCTTTTAAAAAATGGATATTTGGATGTTGCCCAAAGGTTCTTATATAAAATGGAAACAATTAGTTATCATTTAGCTGCTGGACGGATTGATAAAGATGTTTTAAGAGAGATTATTGATTCTATTGTATATGAAGAAGATTTTTCAGAAGAAATAAAATTAAAATTAATTCATTGTATATCAAACGAAAATAACAACGAGTGGTAATAACTAGAATAACTCGGAATCCAATCACCACCCAATCCCCAGCGTGAATTCCCGGTTGAACTAAATCTATGGGTTTTTAATAGGGAGGGTTTATGTCAAAAAAAACACAACCACATTAAAAATGAGTAGAAATTGAGGGATACATCAAGGCTGCCGAGCAAATCTTTTCGCGTGGTCAATAAGCATAATCTACACCACAAATATATATCCTTCATATTCACAGTATTTAATTTTTTTTTGTATTTTTGAATAGAAAACAAATATGACAAGATATTTGTGATGTCCGTAAAAATAACAGCTGTGTAGATAGTGGAAATAGTAACAAGTACTTGTGGATATGTACTAGTTATGTGGCATTAGAATACAGAAATTGAAAGGTTTTATCTGATTCCTAAATTTTCCTAAATTTGGTGTTGGTGAAAATTAGAGTGATATAAACTAAATTACATAGAATATGGAAACATCTATAATATATAGCTTGACTGAAAACTTTGAGTCATACGCACATCAAACTCTAGATGGTGTTGAATTTTGGATGGCTAGGGATTTACAACATCTATTAGGCTATACAAAATGGGATAATTTTCAAAGTGTTATTTCGAAAGCAAAAACAGCTTGTGAACTTTCTGAACAGAATATCGATGACCATTTTGCCGACGTCGGGAAAATGGTCATTATAGGGTCTGGTGCTGAGAAAGAAATTCCCGACATAATGTTGACAAGATATGCTTGTTATTTGATAGCCCAAAATGGTGATCCTCGAAAAGAAGAAATAGCTTTTGCCCAACGTTATTTTGCTGTTCAGACAAGAAAAGCTGAACTAATTGAACAGAAAATGTTGGATCATGAACGTGTCCAAGCTAGAGAAAAACTAAAATCAACAGAAAAAGAGTTGTCTCAAGTTATTTTTGAACAAACAGGAGGAAATCAAAATTTTGCATTAATACGTAGCAAAGGAGACGCCGCTTTGTTTGGTAAGATAACCCAGCAAATGAAAGATAAATGGGGTATCAAAAATAAACCATTGGCAGACTTTATGCCAACAATACTCTTAAAAGCAAAAGATTTTGCTACCGAGATTACTATTTTCAATGCAAAAGGGAATAATATGAAAACAGAAAGTCAAATTTCAAAAGAACATATTACCAACAATAATTCTGTTCGAAATACTTTAATATCACGTGGCATTCAACCTGAAAACCTATCTCCTGAAGAAGATATTAGTAAAACAGATAGACGTTTAAAAAATGATAAAAAGAAGAGCTTGAAAAATCCTAAAAAATTGAAATAACGCCACATAACAACTCGGAATCCAATCACCACCCAATGCCCAGCGTGAATTTCCGGTTGAACTAAATCTATGGGTTTTTAATAGGGAGGATTTATGTCAAAAAAATCACAAGCGCATTAAAAATAAGTAGAAATTGAGGGATACACCAAGGCTGTTGAGCGAATTTTTTCGCGTGGTCAATAAGCATAATCCACACCACAAATATATATTCTTCATGTACACAGTATTTAATTTTTTTGCATATTTTTGAATAGAAAACAAATATGACAACATATATGTGATGTCCGTAAAAAATAACAGCTGTGTAGATAGTGTATATATACTAGTTGGGCTTCATGCTCGGAAACCGCAGTATTATAAGGATTTGACAACTAAAATGAGTATAAACGAAAGAAAATATTTAGATACTTATATACAGACAATTGGACATGAAATTCCAACACTTTTAAAGAATTTTGATTTCTCAGAAAATGCAGGTGGTTTTGATTTTTTAACAAAAGCTTCTGCAGTTTATATCATCTAATATTGAAGGAAATAGTATTGATTTAAATTCTTATATGAATTATGAACTGAATAAAGATAAATTCAAGCTTGGAAAAGAAATTGAAGAAATTGAGGATTTAATCGAAGCGTATGAGTTTGCACAGTGTAATAAATTGAATGAAATTTTTTTATTGAATTGCCATAAAATATTTTCGGATACATTATTAACCTGAGTTCGACGTAATTTTTCGAGTTCAGATTAGCTCTGCTGAGCTCGTCCTTTGTCCTCGGTTGATATAAAAAGCTGTTTATCAAGGCAAATTATTGAATAATAGCGAGCTATTGTGAAATAATTTAACGCAGAAAAACTGTTTATAAGCGTTCTGAACCTAAAAAAT
>JAQICB010000094.1 GCA_027858745.1 Bacteroidales bacterium | reverse complement strand
AAAATAATGAAATAATAACGGGTTATTTTAAATTATTTTTGAGCTGAAGATTGCTGTTTATAAGCGGAAAAAGTATGCTTTGCATAAAAAACAGTTTTTTATATCAACCGAGGACAAAGAACGAGCTCAGCGGAGCTAATCTGAACTCGAAAAATTACGTCGAACTCAGGTTTATAATGAACTTAAATATGCGGTAAGACTACCATCTGTAGCTTCAGATAAAGTAACAGAAAGTTCTGTTTCTTCTTCTAGAGTAAATTCTTTATAATAAGAATATAATTGCTCATCTGAATCAATAGCCATACCGATTATTTTCACCGCAGCATTAATCGGAAGATTAAGTCCTTCATACGGATTTTGAACATGAATGAGGCATTTATAATCAGGAAGATATACATATATCGTTACCGTCTCCAAATCATCTGTTTCTGAATTAAAAGAAACTGATGCAACATTTTGATTCAAAATAGTTTTTCCGCCACTTGTCCATCCTGTTTGCTCCATTTGAGCACTATAGGTGGAATCTAGAACAGTAAAATTTTGAGAAGAAGCCACAAAACGAATATTTTGTTCTGATTCATCTTGATACATAACAGATATAGACTCTTGAGGCGATATACTAGGCATTTCGAGAGACCAAGTTCCTTGATTTCGCAATTCTAATTCTGCATCATTTTTAAAGAAACGAACACGGGTAACCCCTTCGCAACCATACAAACCATCGTCATTAGTATGCGACATATAAAAATATATCATATCTCGAGGAGAATACAGTTCAACTAATTTTAAAATGTATGGATAATATATACTGTCTCCGTTAGGAAATTGCAAGTTGCTTTTATCAACACAAATGAGTGTTCCCAAATTACCAACAATCGGGCAGGTACCTAAGGTGTCTATAGTATACACCTGTTCTTCCGGTTTTTTAGATTCAAAATAGTCATCCAAAGACTCATAAGAAATTAATTCTTCCTCTATTCGCTGTTTCGAACATTGAAAAAAGAACAAAGCACTGACACCAATTAATACTGCTACTAAAAAATTTCGTTTCATATTATTTTATATTAAAAAATTATTTACCGGGACAACTTACAGCATTTTCTTTTCCGGTTGAATGATATCCACCTCTCGATTTTTTTCTTTTCGATAAACATCCGAAATTATATAACACACCTATTCGCACAGTTGCTTCTTGCCACACCGGATTGTACCGATATTCAAGAAACGGACGATAACATCTATTTAAAATAATACCGGCTCCTACATCAAAAAGCATATTATTTCTTTCTGCATCGGGCATAGGAGAAACTTCATAATTGTACCAAGTGTTGTAAGAAATATTTCCAAGAACATACCAATTAAACTTTCGTTGCCACACATTTATATGTGCACTCATACCAAGATGCAATTCATGTACATTATTAAACGAAGGATACAATGCAACTTGTGGAACGAAATGAACAAAAGCGACCGGTATAAGTGCTCTGACTTCAAACCCAATACTTTCTGTTTGAACATTATACATTGCACCGGCACCGAGAGACTGGGAAAATGTTGATGTTGCAGAGAACAAAACAAGACAACATATAATTAATCGTTGTTTCATAAATGAGTCGTTATAAATTAAAAAAAAAGCTCTGAAAATCAGAGCTTTTTTGTTTGCGGTCTGGACGAGACTCGAACTCGCGACCCCCTGCGTGACAGGCAGGTATTCTAACCAACTGAACTACCAGACCATTTTCCTGTAATGCGATGCAAATATACTACTGTTTTTTAATTTACAAAACAGATTCAAAAAAAAATTACTTTTTTTTATATTTTTTTCTCCACGCTTCTTTTCTCTACATATAATTTGTATTTTTGATAAATTCTAAAAGTATGGGTAAGGTGATTAATATTTATCAGATTTTCACTCGTTTATTTGCAAATCAAAACACGACAAATAAAGAGTATGGAACAATTGAAGAAAACGGATGCACAAAATTTCAGGACATCACGTCTGATGCTCTTAATGAAATTAAAAAACTTGGTATTACACATGTATGGTTTACGGGAATAATTAGACACGCTACATGTACCGATTATTCTAAACATAAAATGCCGTCCGACAATCCACATATTATAAAAGGACGTGCAGGTTCTCCCTACGCAATCAAAGATTATTTTGATGTTCACCCTGATTACGCAGTAAACGTGAGTAAACGTATGGAAGAATTCGAACAACTTCTAAAACGGACGCATGACGCAGGCTTACAAGTATTAATCGATTTTGTCCCCAATCATGTTTCACGTTCCTACGAATCTCTTAAACGCCCGCCCGGTATTCAAAATTTAGGAGAATTCGATAATACAAAAGTTGCATTTAAACCAAGCAATAACTATTATTATATTCCCTACGAAGATTTTATTTTACCAAAAGATATCTATTTTCCTTACACCGAAGGTCACGAACCCTACACCGAATATCCGGCACGTGCTACAGGAAATGATGTATTTTCGAACCAACCATGTATCAATGATTGGTACGAAACGGTCAAATTAAATTACGGTATCGATTATCAAAATCTTTGGCACGAACATTTCGAGCAAATTCCCGACACTTGGGTACGGATGTTCGAAATTCTTGAATTTTGGGCACACAAAGGTGTTGACGGTTTTCGCTGTGATATGGCCGAAATGGTTCCGGTAAAATTTTGGTCGTGGGTTATTCCGCAAATCAAAGAAATTAATCCGGATATACTTTTCATTGCCGAAGTATATAACCCCGATTATTACAAAATTTATTCAAAACGAGGAAAATTTGACTACTTATACGACAAGGTTGGCTTGTATGACGTGCTCCGCTTAATAATAGAAGGATACGGATCGGCAAAATATATTTCTGATGTGTGGCGCGGTCTTGATGATTTAAGTCCGAAAATGCTTCGGTTCCTCGAAAACCACGATGAACAACGAATTGCCTCTGATTATTTTGCAGTTAACCCCGAAGATGCAAAAGCAGCTATGATTGCTGCTGCCACACTACATTCCGGTCCGCTCATGCTATACTTTGGACAAGAAATTGGCGAAAAAGGGATGGACAAAGAGGGATATAGCGGACGAGACGGAAAAACATCAATATTTGATTATTGGGGATTATCTGAATTTAATAAATGGGTAAATAATGGGAAATTCGATGGCGGACAATTAAGTTCATCGCAAAAAGAATTGCGAGAATTTTATAAACATCTACTACAACTTAGGCTTGAAAACGAAGCTTTGCGTAGCGGCATGTTTTACGATTTAATGTGGCAAAATTATTCCGGTAACGTAAACAGCGATAAAATTTTTGCCTTCGTTCGATACACCGATGCACACAAACTCATTATCATTATTAACTTTGATTTGGAACATTCTTATTCGTTTAAACTGATGTTGGGAGAACATGCATTCGAAACAATTGGAATACCGAGCTCGGGTACATGTAAAGTGCGAGATATTTATGAAGGTGCTTTTTCTCAAACATATTCTTACGAAAGTATTCTTTCTGATGGCATGAGCCTTGATATTCCAAAAAATTCTGCTCTTATTTTAGAAATTCATGAATAATGGAGACAATTTCTCTTGGTTTTTCACCATGCCCTAATGATACCTTCATTTTTGATGCTCTGATTCATCACAAAATTGATACCAAGGGTATTCAATTCAAGACACACATAGCAGATGTTGAGGAACTCAACAATATGGCTCGAGGGGAAATTCTTGACTGTACGAAGATTAGCTTTCATGCTTTCTCTAAAATCTATTCGCAGTATTCAATTCTCGATAGTGGCAGTGCTTTGGGATTTGCCAACGGTCCTCTTTTTATTTGTAAAAAAAACTCCATTTCATCTCTCAACACAAACTCAATTATTGCATTACCGGGAGAACATACAACGGCACATCTCTTATTTTCTATTGCATTTCCCGAATATACGAACAAAACATATATGCTTTTTTCTGATATCGAAGATGCAATTGAAACCGGAAAGGTGGATGCAGGAGTAATCATACACGAAAATAGATTTACCTATGCAGAACGAGGATTTGAAGCTGTTTGTGATTTAGGAAATTATTGGGAAGAACTCACCCACACACCAATACCTTTGGGTGCAATAGCTATACATAAACGTGTACCGCCCGCAACTGCACAAACAGTAAACACACTTATTCGAGAAAGTATTGAATATGCACGTGAACATACCGAATCTGCTATGCCATTTATTCAAACACACGCACAGGACTTGTCTCCCGAAATTATTTCGAAACATATAGAATTGTTTGTCAATGATTTCTCTATACACCTTCAAGACTCCGGCAAACAAGCAATACGAACATTATTTACCAAAGCTGCCGAATCAGGAATCATCTCTCCCATTCCTTCAGAATCTGTATTTTTGAACTCGTAATTCATAATAAAATTCGTACATAATCACACACACAACTATGGCTATATATATGATATAAACTTGCGTTTGGTCGAGAGAAAAAGTAAGTACCGCATGTGGAAATTTACTCACACGAGTAATCCACTCAATAAAAAAATCTAAGGATACAGACACCAATTTAACCGCAACCAATGAAACATAGGGAATAAAGCTTGCAAACACTGCAATAATTATCACAAAAGCGAGTGGAATAACACAAATATTTGTTACAATAGAATAAATGGGTATATTCTGGAAATAATATACAGATATAGGAAATGTTCCTATTTGCACAACAATACTAACCGCAATAATCCCCCACACATACTGTAACACTTTTCTGCGGGGACGATATATCTGGAGTAATTTTGGTGCACCATACATAATACTCATTACTGCCACATATGACAATTGAAATCCGGCAAGAAATAGTACCTGAGGATCTATTACAAATGAAATAAAAGCCGCCGCAGCCAATGTGTTCCATGAATTACTCCGACGATTGACAATAATACCAATAGAAAATAAAGAAAACATAATTGCAGCTCTTTGCACTGATGAACTTAATCCGGTAATACAGGCATACAACCAAATCGTACCAATAACCAATATCATTTTAAGCCACAAAGTGGTATTATTAATCGAAAAAAAAGATGTAATCAGCACAATAATTGATGCAATTATTCCGACATGCAAACCCGATACTGCCATAACGTGCATAGCTCCGGCAACAGCAAAATGAGACTTTGTTTCGGAAGAAACAAAGCTTTTATCACCAAAAACCAACGCAGCAATAACAGCAATATGTTCCTTCGATGAAATTTTCGTCTGTAAATAGCTTAGTGCATCCTGTCGTAACTCCATAGCATACGCACGAAGAGCCTGACTTTTCTGTACTCTTTTCCACAAATCGCTGCGAATATATGCTGAACTATATATATCCTGTTCTACCATCCATGCGGCATAATCAAATTGAGAATCAGCATAATTAGTAATTTCTTGAAATCGTCCATGTAATTCAATAACATCACCAAACTGCAATTCTGAAGCAAGAGAATCTTTTTGAATATACACAAGAGCTTTAGAAATACAGACTGTGTCACGTATAGAAAGGGTTTCTATTTCACAGGCATAGGTTTTCTTTTTTTCTTTTACTTGAGAAATTACTTCTACTACACATTGTTTTTTCCCCAACAAAGGCACATATTCTTGATACTGCAAAGAAGGATACACAAAACCAAAAACACAGAACCAAAACAACACAGATATAATACGCAGCCAAGGAATTAAAGCATATATTACTCCTGCACATAAAATAGTAGCAAGAAAAATTAAAAAAATAACCTCAAAATCAGAAAAATAAAATTCTAATCTGTGCTGAATAAGAAAACCAAATAAAGCACAGAAAAAAACATACACAAAAGGAGCATGCAATATACTCTTTCGCATAAAATCGATACAAGCAGTAAATAATATCACAAAAAAACGTGTTGCGTTAATTATGCTCCAAATATAGAAAAATTCGTTTTTTTTCACAAAAATTTAAAACAATTTTTCACTCCTATATCACTAGCATCCGAAAGTTAGTATTTTAAAAAGCCCTCAGAATCTCGTATTTTTGTTTTGCTAAAAAAAATTACAAAATATGGGACTCTTCAGGCGAAACAAAAATAACAAAAAACCGG
>JAQICB010000147.1 GCA_027858745.1 Bacteroidales bacterium | reverse complement strand
GTTGTATCGTTAAGCAAACAAGCAACTGTATTCGAAGGTGCTATAGAAAGAGAATTTGACTGACTTATGGTTATTTGCGAAAAGACAAAATATGAAGAACATACAAATGAAAGAATTACCAATAGTTTTCTCATGATAAATAATGTTTATTGTAATAAGTAAATATACAAATATTAAAACAATACAAGCGGATAAAACCCTAATAACCCGTTATTATTTCATTATTTTTGATAGACCTCACTATTTATAAGCGTTCTGAATCTAAAAAATTATATCGAACTCGGGTTAAAAGCACGTATTTTCATCACTTATCGCAATAAGTGATATTGCAACGAAGCCCCCTCACTTCTTCGTCCTATTTTTCACATAAATCAATTTATTTGATTTACTCTTAGGATTTTCGCGTTGTTCTATTTCAAATTTCCCGAGAGAATTAATGAGAGGTGTGAGCTTCTGGAAACCATAGTTTCTTGGGTCAAAATTCGGTTGTTTTTTCTGAAGCAAACTGCCAACATCTCCCAAAAATGCCCATCCATCGTCGTCTGACAAGTCGGTAATAGTGGTGGCAATTAATTTTATCTCTTTGAGTGTTATTGTATCAAATGATTCTTTGTCTACTTCTTTTTCGTCCTCCGATTCTTTTTCTTTGGATTTCGCTTTAAGAATCTCCATATAAATAAATTTATCGCATGCTACTATAAATGGATTAGGCGTTTTTTTCTCTCCAATTCCTATAACTTGCATACCTGCTTCTCGAAGGCGAGTTGCCAGACGAGTAAAATCGCTATCGCTCGACACAACACAAAAACCATTTACTTTGCCGGAATATAAAATATCCATGGCATCAATTATCATTGCCGAATCAGTCGCATTTTTCCCGGTTGTATAGCCATATTGTTGAATAGGCGTAATTGCATTTTCAAGTAGAATATGCTTCCATTTTGATAAGTGGGGTTTTGTCCAATCACCATATATTCGTTTGATGGTAGGATTTCCATATTTGGCAATTTCTTCCATCATCTCTTTCACATAGGCCGATGGTATATTATCACCGTCTATAAGCACTGCTAGGTTCATATTCATAGAGAGTTTCTTAATTGATTTTCAAAGTTCATAGAGAATACGCCATTCTTATATAATCGAAGCGGTGTGTAAAATGCTGATTAGGTGTTCCTGAATATCTCATATGATCTTTCGTACTCATTTGGTTAAATAATTATCCTTCAAGACATAAGAAGTTTTTTACACACTTATTACGATAAAGAAAGATATACACAAAGATAATTCAAAAAGTTAATTTACAGCATTATATGAATAATTGTTTTTCTATTCATAAATAATATTTAAAATAGTATCTCAAATAAATTTGGAGTTGATAATAAAATGGGTAACTTTGCAATGATTTTGTATTTGGAAAATACGTATAATTAAACGTACAAAATTTTTCGGCGTTCCTTTTCTTATTCATTATCTGAAATAATGTAGCATACGGCTCACAAATAGTAGATTAGCTCTATTTTTCCGGATTGGTACACAGTAAAAACACAACTCAAAAATGAGTTTAAACAAAAAAAATTATGAATATTTACGTAGGTAATCTTGACTATAAAGTTGATGAAAGCGATTTAACAGGTGTTTTTGAAAAATATGGCACTGTAGTAGACACAAAAATCATTACAGACAAATACAGTGGCAGAAGCAAAGGTTTCGGTTTTGTTGAAATGAGTAATGATGCTGAGGCACAAACGGCAATTGAAGAATTGCATGACTCAACATTAGGAAGCAGACAAATGACCGTTAATGAAGCTCGCACAGCGAAAAGAGACTAATGGTTACAGAGAAAGTCACATGGAGTAATAAGGCTAAAGGTTTTTGCTGTATTGAAACACGAGACGAAAATAATGAAATTGTTTTTGATATAAACAAAGTGATAAAAGATTGATAGCTGTTAATGTTACATAAAAAAATGAACCCACTTCACATAGGAGATTTATCAATACCGATTCCAATTATCCAAGGCGGAATGGGGATTGGTATTTCGTTGTCAAGCCTCGCATCTGCTGTGGCAAATGCTGGTGGCGTTGGCGTTATTTCAACTGTTGGTATTGGATTAATTCACAGTGCCTCACAAAAAGATTACCGTTTAAATAACACCAACGGTGTCATAAAAGAAATTCGGAGAGCTCGGGAACTTTCTTCGGGAATTTTGGGCGTAAATATTATGACTGTTCTTTCGAATTACGAAGATTTAGTTAAAACCTCTATTGCCGAAGGAATTGATATTATTTTTTCGGGAGCAGGATTACCCCTTAATCTTCCGAAATACAAAACGGCAGATTGTAACACAAAGCTTGTGCCTATTGTATCGTCCGGAAGAGCCGCTCAAATAATTGCAAAAAAATGGATGCAACAATACGATTACGTTCCCGATGCTTTTGTGGTTGAAGGACCAAAAGCCGGAGGTCATCTCGGTTTTAGTATTGATGATTTAAAAGATGATTCTATAGACCTTTCTGATTTACTCGCCGACGTACTTAAAGTTACGAAAAATCTTGAAATAGAGCATGGCAGGAAAATACCTGTTATAGTTGCCGGTGGCATTATGACTGGTTCTGACATATTGGAAATGATGGAGCAAGGTGCTTCAGCAGTTCAATTAGGAAGCCGATTTATTACAACAAAAGAATGTGACGCATCCGAAAAATTTAAGCAAGCGATTATTAATGTAGAACAAGACGAGATTCGAATTATAAAAAGCCCTGTAGGACTTCCCGGTCGGGCAATTTTAAATGATTTTCTTACGAAATCAAAAAATCAAGGAAGAGTAAGTAAACAATGTAAATTTCATTGCATTACATCCTGCGACCCCAAAACAACAGAATATTGTATTGCTGATGCATTACTCTCTGCATATGAAGGCAATTTCAAAAATGGATTTGTTTTTTGTGGTGCAGAAGCATATAAAATTAAATCAATGACTACTGTTCCTGAATTATTTAAAGAATTAATCACAGACTACCATGCCGCATTAGAACGTAAGGGGGATAAATAATGCGTCAGTTAAGAATAACTCAGCAAATAACCCATCGCGATGAAGATTCCGTGAAACTCTATTTTCACGAAATTAACAAATACCCAATGATAAGTGTAGAAGAAGAAATTGACCTTTCAACACGTATTCATAAAGGTGACGAAAAAGCTTTACAAAAAATGGTTGAGTCTAATTTACGCTTTGTTATTTCTGTTGCTAAACAATACCAAAATCTTGGATTGTCATTTCCTGATTTAATTAACGAAGGTAATGTTGGTCTAGTAAAAGCTGCCGGAAGATTTGATGCTACACGAGGATTCAAATTTATATCATACGCTGTATGGTGGATTCGACAAACAATTTTGCAGGCAATTGCCGAGCAAACTCGAATAGTACGCCTTCCGCTCAATCAACTTGCTTCTATCAATAAAATAGCACGAGCTATCCCTTATTTAGAACAAAAGAATGAACGGGAACCAACAAACAAAGAAATAGCAGACTATCTGGAAATTAACGAAGATGTTGTTGCGGATAATAATTCGCGAAAACAAAAACAAATTTCATTCGATAAACCTTTAAGTCACGATGACGGTAACGACTTTACCTTATATGATATACTCGAAAAAGAGAGTTTTCCCTCACCCGACAATAGTTTACTTTCAGAATCATTACGAATAGATTTATCGCAAGCTTTACTTAAGTTAAGTTTACGAGAATCAAAAATTTTATCATTATTCTTTGGCATAAATAATAATAAAGTACATAATCTTCATGAAATAGCAGTATTATTACATATGTCGAGTGAACGAGTTCGGCAACTTAAAAGTGCTGCTTTATTTAAAATGAGAAAATTACTCGCAGGGAAAACTTTTTTCCTTGACAATTTATAACATAATATATTTTTTTTTAATGGGAAAAAACAAAGAAAGTTTCGGAAAAAAAGAAGTTCGAAATAAACAAGAGAAAAAGCGAAAAGATAAGGAAAAACGCAGATTAGAAAAAAAGGATCAAACCAAAGACAGCTTTGATAATATGATAGCGTGGGTTGACAAAAACGGAAATCTTAGTTCAACACAGCCGGACATGTCAAACAAAGAAGAAATTGATGCCGATAGCATTGAAGTTAGCATTCCAAAGGCTGAATTACGAGACAAAAATACCGTTTACGAAGGAAAATTAACCATTTATGATGACTCTAAAGGCTACGGTTTCATTAAATGTTCAGCTCTACAAGATTCGGTATTTGTTCATATAAACGATTCAACAGGAGCTTTAGCTGTAGGTGTTTCAGTGAAATTCGAAATTGAAGAAAGCGTAAAAGGAATGAAAGCGGTAAACGTAATTGTTTTATAAGACTTGCCAGATCTGTCGAAATCACTATTAGACAGAGATTTGTGGTCTGTTACCGGATTTTTTTGATTCCAATTGATATAAAAACACTCGCTGTTTCGGAATGTGATTTTTTTTTGTACATTTCGCATATTAAAGAATTCCCTTTGTTGTATGAATGAACATACCTTACATACCGAAATAGCACATCTCAAACAAGAGCTCGAACTCCTACAACAATCATATCAGGATTTACACGCAAAATATACTCGAGCTCAAGAAACCATTGCCAAATTACAAGGTAAAGATAGGCTAATTAACTCGAGCGGAGTATCCCACAATAAGCGGTTCAAAATGGTTACCGTTATGTTCGCTCATATTGTTGGTTTTCAAAAACTTGACCATGTAGATGATCCCGAAAAAAATGTTGACGAATTAGATTCCTTATACATAGAATTGGATTCTATTCTTGAGAAATACAGCATAAAAAAGATAAAATCTCTCGGCGACACATACATGTATGCCGGCGGAATACCGAAGAAAAACAAAACAAACCCAATTGAAGTAGTACGTGCTGCTATGGAAATCCTGCGATTTTTTGAAGACAAACAAAAACATGAAGGTAAAATTTGGGACATCTGTTTGGGCATTCATACCGGTCCGGTTCAAGCAAGCATTTCAGGA
Source organism: Bacteroidales bacterium (assembly GCA_027858745.1). Classification (GTDB taxonomy): domain Bacteria; phylum Bacteroidota; class Bacteroidia; order Bacteroidales; family UBA1715; genus JAQICB01. The sequence continues at coordinate 7,678 of JAQICB010000147.1, read as the reverse complement.
AAAAAGAAAAATATTTACGAACTCAAAGGCGATGCGGTTAATATAGCTTCTCGTATTGAAGCATATTCTAATCCGGGCAAACTCATTCTGTCGGAAATGACCTACGAGTTTATTCGTGATTTTTTTATTTGTGATAAAATTGGTGAAATGCCGGTAAAATACACCGGAGTAATTACTATGTATGAACTTATCGGTTTCAAACCAAAATACAGCGACGATGATTTACTGTGGATTCCTAATAACCGCTTCCATATAAAATTCGGACACGTCCGTTTTTTTGATCTTGAAGAATATATTTTAAACCGCTTAGAACAGGAACTTCCGAGTTATTTAACCTACCACAACGTGAAGCACACCATGGATGTGCTTATTGGTGTAGAAGTTATTGGAACAGCCGAAGAGGTTTCGAGCGCAGACATGTTGTTGCTCAAAACTGCTGCTTTATTTCACGACATGGGTCATATTGTACAGGCAAAAAATCATGAAAATATTAGTTGTGATTTTGCTCATTCTATTCTTCCACATTACGATTATATACCCGAACAAATCAACAGAATTTGTGAAATAATTATGGCAACACAATTGCCACCACAACCTCAAAATCTACTCGAAGAAATTATGTGCGATGCCGATTTGGATTATCTCGGTCGTTCAGATTTCATTCCGGTATCCGACACATTATACGATGAATTGTTTTTACAAAAAATAATAAATGATAAAAATGAATGGAATAAACTCCAAATTAAATTTATAACAGGACATCACTATTTCACAAATTTTGCAAAAAATAACCGTGAAGTAAATAAACAAAAGCAAATTAGTCGTCTTACACGTATTATAACAGATTGAGCTATGACAAAACCCCCATCTCAAAACCCACAAGACATGGTTTTTAGTCTTGTTGATAAAATATTACAGGCAGGAAATCGTGCTCATACCTTACCTCTCGACACTCTTCTTGAAACACTGCAAACTATTGTTCGAAAATTTCCTCAGTTACTCTGGTCTCACCCTCATATTTGGAAACTGGCAAAAGTATATGCGGTAATGTATCATTACGACGTACGTGAAAATGAAGATGAAAATATCATATTAATTGAACATGCCTACATTTTTGCACAACGAGTAATTGATATGTATGAAAAAGACGAGTCACCCGAGGTTTCACGTGAGGATTATTTTGCAGCAATGCACACACAGCTTATGTTACTTGCAACCTGTGGCGACTGTTATATTCCGGAACTCAGTAATTTATACACACAAAAAGAAACCGAATCTCACTCCGAATCTCACACGATTGCTCGACAACTTTCGTATACCATGCTCGAATATATTCAATACGCAATTATTGACAAAATCACTGAAGAATTTGATGGCTTAGGTAATGATGAGTTTTTGGAACAACGCTGTCATCAAATTGAAATAGAACACGAAAATCTTTCTCAAAAACGTATAGAGTATGCTCATAAAGTCAATAGACGTATGATTTACGGCTTACAAAAACGATTTATAGAGTGGGCTCAATAAACAAAATACAATAAGTACGTAAGGTAGTTCACAAAAAATCTATAGGATTTTTATCTTTAATACGAAAACCTCAAAATTACACACATATTGCAACAATATATTCAACATCACTTTCCCTTTGTATACCCCTCTATTTCAATAGTCTTACCGTTTAAAGTACTATATGTTCTAAATTATTGATATAGAGTCAAAAAAAGCAGGATTTTTATTCACATTTACCTTTTTTTATACTATTTTTGTTATAATGTAGGGATAGAAGAATTTTTTATTGTTTTTATTAGAGAGAACTTTTTACGTATTAACAGAGATTTTTATTTGCAATAACTATTTATATAAAATTGTATATTAAAACTATACCGCTACATGTTTTTTATAACAAAACAAACTAGTCATGATACATTTTCCTTCACAGCAAAGAAATAGAATGAGAACGAAAAAGAATAGTACCTTTTATTCATTTATTGTTTCCTTATTGGTATTCATTTTCACCTCTTCCATTCACTCGTACGCTCAATGTGAAGCTCCCTCAATTAGCACAAGTGAATATTGCAACGGTCAACAAGCAACCATAGAAATTGATGACAACGGAGCAACAAACATAAAGTACGGATGGTATATTTCTACTATTGATAATGTTGCAGATTATGGTGAGGCCGGTGACGGACGTGTCTATAAATCACCCAATATTCAAAATGGACCAAACACATTTTATTATGGCAAAGAAATTGTAGACAGAGTTGGACCGACGTATGCTTCGCCCGAGGGTGGTGCTGATATTGACTATAATGGTACTGACCAATATATCATGTCGTTCGACAATACGGTTAATTTTTCTCTTCACACGGTTACGGCAGTTGTAAGAATGGAAAGTGATGCTCTTACATACGGATTTGCGGTTCGGTATAATGATGGTGCCGATGAATATTATTCGGCATGGATTTCCGGACCACGATCAAGTTTCTTAAGTTTAGGTTCGGGATTATACCGAATAGAAATTCCCGTAGATATAGAAATGTATGCAGGTACAGGAAGGACCATTGAAATAATTACCGATACCGAAGAGGATAACTACTCACCTGCCGAAGGTTTTTATTGGTGGGATCCCGCTGTTTATAATGGAGACTCATATTTAAATGGTCTTATAACAATAGATGATGCCGATAAAAGTGTCGGCGGCTCAAGCTATACCCCACTTATTTCAAATTGGGATGTTACCGTGCTCTGCGACCGACAATCGGTTTCCACAAGTTTGGCTCCGGTTTGTTGTATAGATGTAGCAGACGGGTATACGTTAACTTCAAGTGAAAGTGGCGGGAATTATATATTAACCACATCGGGTACTGATATTGATGCTTCAATGTATTATTATTGGTTCAATGCGGAAAATAATTTGATTGCGGACGGGCAAGGCTTAAGTTCATATACTGTTCCCGATCAAGGTCAATATTCGCTACGCGTAGTTCGTGACGCCGGCAATGAAGATAAATTTGCCTGCTACAGTAGAAAATCAATTGTCGTGGGTATTCAAAGCATTAAGGCTCCGGACGATTTTACTGTATGTCTCGGAGAGCCAATATCTGTTCGAGGAGAAGGTGCAGAAGGTGAATATAATTGGTATAGCGAAGATGCAGAAGCAGACAGTTATATTGTCACAAAAAATGTACAAAAAACTGATATACAAGTATTAGAGCCGGGGATTTACACATACTTTGTAGAAGGTGAAGTAAAGCTTGGAAACGTTGCCGAAGATGGTAAGTTTGAGCAATATGTAGATGCAGGCAGTAAAGTGTTTGAAACAGCCTATGGTGAAATAGATAACATAAGCGGTCCCGGAGAATATATGGTTACCGACAATATTGTTGCATACGGAGCAACAAATAATTGGTGTATGGATGATTCGTATTGGAACAAAATAGATCCGGTAACAAATGATGAAGTTTCAAGAGGTCAAATATATGTTGCCGATGCTGTTTCAGGTGTTACCGGCACGGCACTTACCGCACAATTCGCAGCAGATTATCCTCTCTGGCAATTATCGGGAGTTACGGTAGAAGAAAACACATGCTACACATTCTCTGCCGATGTTTCAAACTGGAACGATGCTGAAAACCCGCCAAATATAATGGTTTTAGTCAACAATACACCACTTAATTTAACTCCCACACAAGGTCTCGGTACTATTGAAACCGGTACTGATGGCACGCCTTATTATCATTTTCCCGAAAATGTGCTATGTGAATGGGAAACCATTGAAGCTGAATGGTGTTCAGGAGCAGGGGAAACGTCGGCAACAATCGTTGTATCCGAAGTTACCAATCAACTCATGGGATACGAGTTTGCAATGGATGATGTAACCTTTTTTACCGGACGGGGTATGCAAACCGACGAAGTTGAAATTACGGTTGATGATTGTAATGAAATGCAAGCTCGTGCCGATATTTCTGGCGTGTGTCTAGCTGACCCTGCCGATTTATATATGGTGACAAACAATGGGTTTTTTATGGATTGGGAAAACTATAACGGTGAAGTTGTTGCAACGACAGAAACAGCAACTGTTTTTCCTTTACAAAATGAAACATATACTGCTCGGGTTAAATTTCCATTAATTAGTTACATTACAAATGGTGATTTCGAGCAGGGTGATTATTTAGATTTCAACACCTCTCTAGAACCTCAAACAGGAACAATGTATCAAGGGTATTATGGCGTAGGGAACACATCATCGTCATTCTACAATACGACATTCATGGCTGAATATTCAAACGACCAGAAACCGGGAACAGCCGGCGGAAATGCAATGATTGTTTGGCCAAAAGAAGGCGATAATATTTTTGAAAAAACAATTCCGGTTTCTGCCGGAGAAGAATATGGTTTTTCTGTGTGGTTAGATCATTTATATGATGAATCTTCGAATGATTGTATTGATTATGAATTGTATATAAAAATAAATGGAACGACAAGCAAAACAATTTCTGTTCGTTGTGGCGACGACTGGTCTTACTATGACTATAGCTGGACAGCTCCCACTTCGGGAAACACAACAATTACATTAGAATACGGACCAAGTATATATAATGTTGGATTAGCTGTCGATAATATTCGATTAGCACAATTAGGTCAAGAAGCTATTGACGAAGTTATGGTAACTGTCCAAAATTGTTTTGACCTCGAAGCTCGCGCAAATGGTACTATTTGTGCCGGTGACTCATTTGATTTGTATACCATTACAAACGATGGATATGTAGTTGAATGGAAAGATTCTGAAGGTTTCCCTATTTCAGGTGATGAAACAGTTACCGTATATCCTGCAAAAACCGAAACATATACGGTTTCCGCAAAATTCCCAATGCTAAATATTATAAAAAATGCGGGGTTTGAAGATGGTGCAAACCTCGATTTTACCACAAATATGACCGAAACACAATACGGACTGAATAGAGGGCAATATTATATTGGCGTTGATGAACAAAACAGTAGCAATATGCAAACCGGACAAGCTGACCACACTACAGGAAGCGGAGAGATGTTTGTCGGCAGATTTGAACCCGGGAACATCATATTTAATAAAACTATTACTGCAACAGCAGGCGAACAATATGGTTTATCAATTTGGTTTAAACACCTTGATGTTGATATTTATAATGGCACTTTTGCTAATTCTCAACCCTATATTCTTGAACTTTTTGTTGACGGAACAAGTATTAAAACAATGACTCTTGAAGAAGTTCCCGATTGGACAGAATTTACCGCTGACTGGAAAAGTGCAATTACCGGTAACTCAACTATTGAACTTACCATAACATATCCCGGCTCAACATATAGCGATAGAACAGGTTTTGCAATGGATGATGTTCACCTTTCAAAACTTGATTATAGAGACACCGATCAGGTTACGGCAACCGTTGATGTTTGTAACGGATTAACACTAACCGATGATTGTAATACAGGCCAAGAGCGTGAGGTATATTATGAAATAACCGGTTCGGGTAGCGGTGTTTTTATGGGATGGTACGATGATGCAGGCGACTTAATTTCTACCGAGGAAACCTTACTTTTGGAAGGACTTACAACAAACACGACTGTATTGGCAAAATTGGGAGTTGCAACAGGTTCTATCAATAAAAACGGTGATTTTGACAATGGTGCAAGCGGTCATGATATTCAAGGAACTCTCCAAACAGGAAACTATCAATTATATCCCAGCAACTATTATAGTTTTACATCAAACCCAAGTACAATTCAAAGCAACGGATTTGTGAACATGACCGATGCAACGGGAAATAATGGTCCTTTTTTGGCATATAATACCAACACCGGAACAGACAAACCTATTTACACGTCTATATCAATGCCTGTAGAAGATATGCATGCATATCAAATTTCCTTTTCAGCTACATACATTAGCCCACAATCTATTTTAGACGGGGTCTTAGCTGCATCCGGAAATACAGGACAACTCTATCCGATAAAATTATACATTAATAATACGTTAGTTGGTAGTTATGATTTAGCACAAAACAATGACTGGCAAAACTTTACCTATAATTGGATACAAGAAGGCACTGAAAATATAGTTCTTGAATTGCGGGTTGATAAATTTAACGAATATAACTCCACACAACATTTAGCGTGGGGAATTGATGATGTTTACCTCAACTCGTTAACAGAAATTCTTGAAGAGACAATCACTGTTGAACCATGCACTCCGCCATGTAATAAACCGACATCGGTTTCTATTACCCAACCGGCGGATATATGTGCCGGAGAAAATGTTGTGCTCGAAGCAGAATATGAAGATGCTGGCGAAGCAGTTTTAAACACAAGTATGGCATACGTTTGGTACGAACAAGGAACAGGTCTGGGAGCATACACAACAATTTCGGGAACGGGAACTGTTTCAGTTGCTGACGAAACTCTAAGTGGACTTACAGATGATGCAACATACATACTCCGTGTCGAAGATGGTGATGTCGGAAATACCAATTGCTATACCGAACAAACCGTTTCTATATCGGTTGACCCTGCAATTACTGTTGATTTGGGTGCAGACCAAACTATTTGTGAATACGAAACTGCAACAATAGACGCAGGAACATCCTCAGGTAGTGTTAATTACGAATCATACTCATGGTCGAGTGGCGAAACGACAGCAAGCATTTCACCAACCACTTCCGACACATACTCGGTAACTGTTACCGCCGGAGTATGTAGTGCAAGCGATGATATGATATTAACCATAAAACCGGAACCAACTTCAAGTTGGATCACAACAGACTTTGAATACTGTGGCAGTGCCGGATTAAGTCTTGAAGTTGCAGCGGTCACAAATGCAGACTATCAATGGAAAAAAGACGGAGTAAATTGGGGTAGTAATTCTGCAACACAAACCGGTGCGACAAGTGGAGAATATTCGGTAAGCTTAAATTTAAATGGATGTACCTCCGATGTTGGTGCAATAACAGTAACAGGCTTTGATAATCCTGAATATACAATTTCCGGTGGTGGAAACTATTGTGAAAACGAAACTGTTTCTGATATTTCAATTGAATTTACTTCGGGTAGTCCCAATTATTCATTTTCTTATACGGTTGATGGTACTAATCAAGTTGACATTAGCAATCATAGTACAAATACATATACTATATCAAATCCCGAAGAAGGAATATATCGTCTGGTTGGAACTATAACAGATGCTCATTGTTCCATATCGGCTCGCACCGACAACACTGAAATTGTTATAAATTCAAAACCAAACGTAAACCTCCAAAATGGTTCAAGCTGTGCCAACGTCGACAACAATGACTTATCTTCAATGATGAGCCCGTCTCCTAGCGGAGGAGAATTCATCAGCACAACCGGTTCAGCAACGCTCACAACTGCCGGAATATTTACTCATAATGGCGTATATGACACCTATACAATTGAATATGAATATGCCGATGGAAATGACTGTTCAAATACCGCATCCGCATCATTTATCGTAAATGAAAATATTAGCCCCACAATTACCGGTAATCCTACCGATTTCACTGTCTGCGAAGGCAATGCGGTTACGCTCGGCACAACACAAACATTTGATACCTACAACTGGACAGAAACGGGGGGATATATAAGTTCTAACTCTATTGCAAGTCCTACTTTTAATGCAACT
>JAQICB010000111.1 GCA_027858745.1 Bacteroidales bacterium | reverse complement strand
GCTCGCTATTATTCAATAATTTGCCTTGATAAACAGCTTTTTATATCAACCGAGGACAAAGGACGAGCTCAGCGGAGCTAATCTGAACTCGAAAAATTACGTCGAACTCAGGTTTACAGGAACACACCGCAGATAAATCAGCTGATTATCCGAATTAAAAGTTCTGTCCTGAAGAATCAATGGTCTGTCAAATTCTTCTTACGGAAAGTCCAAATTATTTTTTTCAACTATATAAACATGCCTGCAAGATCATAATACCTCTGAGGTCCTGTAATTTAATCAGGGTACGGATGAAACCAGCAATTACCGACCGGTTATTCACCTGAAATTCGTAAATATAATGCTCGCCTTCATCAATGGCATACCGAGGCTGTCCGTCCATTTCAGGAGATATGTGCAAACCATGCCAGTGAGTGGATAACACTTTCGCAAGGGAGATGAAATTAAAAACAAAGGCTGTCCTTTTTTTAGACAGCCTTTGTTTCAATCTGAACTCGAAAAATTACGTCGAACTCAGGTTTTCAATTAATGTTGACAACCTTTATGACTGTTCATGTTTTTTTTCATCTCTTTTGTGTTATCAGTTCGAGTATATTGACAACATCCGGGAAGTGCATTATACACTTCATCTGAAGCTTTGTGCATTGGTGTATCGTGCCCAACGTTTGCAATAGCCATTTGAATTTTGTGCATCGATGTGTTGGACTCATCATAAGAAACGTGCAACATTTTGGTTTCCTGATTCCAATCGGCAGATGCAACTCCATCAACTGATTTTGCTGCCGTTTCGATGCGTTGTTCGCACATACTACAATTACCATTTACTTCAAATTTTTCGGTTTTTGTTTGTGCAAATACCATACTGGTTCCGAGAAGGAACATACTTATTAAACTTAACATTTTTGTTTTCATAGTTTTACTATTTAAGTGATTAAAAAATTACTGTTTTATCCTTTGATTTATGCAAATCATCCGAGGAATTACTTTTATTCATTATTCTTTTGTATTTCGGTTTGCAATTCCATGATTTTCTCATGTTCCGGCATACCTACCGAAACAATTTCTTCATCCACAATAAATAATGGTGATGTTTTTAAATTATACTTATCCATTAATTCAGGATGATCTTCAAAAAACATAACTTCATATTCCAAACCTGCTTCTTGAAGTTGTTCTTCAAGTATTGGCCGATGATTACATGTTTTTGTCGCTGCTATTATAATATTCATATTATTTAAATTATTGATTTATAATTATTATTACTTTTCTAAAAACTATATATTATCAGAGATATTTCTAACCGTTTAAGTTGGTGCGTTCATTTTTCGTTTTAATAATTGCGCATTAATGGCGACAATTATAGTGCTAGCAGTCATCAAGACTGCGCCGAGTGCCGGGCTAATGAGAATACCGGCACTAAACAGAACGCCAGCCGCTAGTGGTATGGCCACCACGTTGTACCCTGTAGCCCAGATAAAGTTCTGAATCATTTTTTTGTATGTTGCCTTTCCGAACAGAATAAGCGAAACGATATCTGTGGGATTACTATTTACCAAAATAATATCGGCGGTTTCGGCGGCAATATCCGTACCCGACCCAACAGCAATCCCCACATCGGCAGTAGCCAATGCCGGGGCATCATTAATTCCGTCGCCAGTCATAGCAACAAACTCACCATTGTGCTGAAATTCTTTTATTTTCTCTAATTTTTGATCGGGCAGAATGCCTGCAAAATAGCCGTCCAAACCAAGCTCATCGCTTACGCTTTTAGCCACCTTTTCATTATCGCCGGTCATCATATATACTTTAAGACCATTGTTTTTTAGTGTTTTTACAGCCTCGTACGACTCCTCTCGAATTTCATCGGCCATTGCAATAAAACCGACAAGTGTATCATCTACCAAGACAAAAACTACCGTTTCTGCTTCATTCTTATAGGCTTTATCGGGTATCTCAATGTTCTTTTCTGTAACATAACCGGGGCTCACCACCTGTACGTGTTTGTTTTTCACCCGTGCTTCAATCCCGCTTCCGGTAATGGCATTAAAACCCTCCGCTTCGGGAACTTCAATTTTTTCGTCTCGTATTTTTTGCATTATTCCTATGGCTAGAGGATGTTCCGATTTTCCTTCCAGTGCTCCCGCTAGACGCAGTACTTCTGAGTCATCCAAGCTTTCATCCAGGGAACCGAATCGGGTAACGCCAAAATTCCCTTTGGTGAGCGTTCCTGTTTTATCAAAAGCCAATACCGTAATTTTACGCGAATTTTCAAAAGCTGTTCGATTTCGAATGAGTAATCCACGCTGTGCAGAGATTGAAGTTGAAATGGCAACCACAAGTGGTACGGCAAGTCCCAATGCATGCGGACAGGTAATGACCATGACCGTAGCCATTCTTTCAAGGGCAAATACAAAAGGCTTGCCCAGCATGAGCCATGTTGCCAGTGTTCCCAAACCAACTGAAAGTGCAACAATGGTGAGCCAGAAAGCGATACGATTGGCAAGATTCTGAGTTTTTGATTTTTCACTCTGTGCATCTTGCACCATATTGATAACTTTGTTCAAATAGGCATTTTCTCCCACTTGTTTAACCATAATTGTTAACGAGCCGTTACCATTTATTGTTCCACCGATTACCATATCGTTTTTGCCTTTTTTAACAGGCTTTGCCTCGCCGGTAACCATGGATTCATTCACATGGCTTTCTCCATCAATAATTTCGCCGTCTACCGGAATTTTTTCACCGGGTCGCACCAATACCTTATTGTCTTTTTCAAGTTGATCAACCTTGACGTCTTCTGTTTCTCCATTTTTCAGCAGATGTGCTTCCGAGGGCATCATCTCAACTAATTTTTGCAATGAACGGGAGGCTCCAAGTACCGATTTCATTTCAATCCAGTGTCCGAGCAACATGATGTCGATTAAGGTCACTAACTCCCAGAAAAAGGTGCTTCCTTCTACACCAAAAGTAGTTGCTGAGCTATAAGCCCACGCTACTGTTATGGCAACCGCAATTAGCGTCATCATTCCTGGTTGTTTTTTTCGTAGTTCTTCCACAATACCGGTTAAGAAAGGCCACCCACCATAGAAAAAAACCACTGTTGAGAGAGAAAAAAGAATATAATTATCAAATGCCGGGAACAGCTCCAAGGAATACCCCATTATACTTTGTATCATGGGTGATAATACCAGAATTGGGAGAGTTAATATAAGAGATACCCAAAATCGTTTTCGAAAGTCTTTAATCATCATGGCATGATGACCACTATGATTGTGTGATCCATGATTGTGATTTTCGTGATGACTATGAGAATCATGCGAGCTTTTTGTATGCTCCGAATGATTACTGCTCTGTTTATGTGTATGATGTTGTTCCATAACAATTATTTTGTAAGGTTTTAAAATTAATCTGATGTATAAAAAATAGCAGGTAGGCTTAAAAAAACCTTACCTGCATTTTTTTAAATTCTACATCAAATCTTTTTTTCGTTGTTCAAACTCTTCTTTATCAATTTCGCCCTTCGCATATCGTTCTTTCAAAATGTCAAGCGGCGATGTGTGATGTGTTGAGTTGTTTGGGGTATTATTTTGGTTGATTGAGCGTATAACGATTAAAATTATGGCTGCTACCACAATAAGACCGATTATCCACCACCAAATCATACCAAAACCCATTCCTCCATATTCATATCCATGCATAAATAACTCCTTTCTTTTTATAATGATTCAATAACACGTTCAAGTTTTGTTCGTATGTCACCGGCAATACTTGCAAGCTGCTTATTTTCAACAGCCATCATTGAGGCAACCGGATCAACAGCAGCAATTTCCACTTGGTTTTCACCAATTTCCTGTACAATTACATTACAGGGGAGCATGGTGCCAATCTTATCTTCCAACTCGAGTGCCTTAAGAGCATTGGGTGGATTACAGGCACCTAATATTTTATACTTTTTAAAATCAACATCAAGTTTTTCTTTTAATTTTTCTTGAATATCAATTTCGGAAAGTACCCCAAAACCTTCTTTTTTTAACGCTTCAGTTGCCAACTCTATAGCTGTGTTAAAATTTACTGAAATTGTCTTGTTAATGTAATACTTCATGATTTAGTAATTTTAAATGATTATTTAATTTCTGTCGTTATCTCTCCACAAGTAAGCATTGAACTTCCAAAATAGGGATTTTTTATGTTCTTTTCCGTGCTCAGCCAATCAGCACCTTTGTTATTATCGGCCATGGGGCAATGCTGAACGTATATGGTCTCGCCAAGAGGAGTGAATGTATTTGCCATTCCTATCATAGTAGCAGAAACCGACTGAAAAGCTTTTCGTATTTGTTCAATATCAGAAAAATGGTGAACATGCTCCAAACTCTTATTCATGTTATCCTGATAATCCATCCAAACATTGTGAGCATCGCCTGAAAATAAGCTCATATTGATTTTACTCAATGCTGATTTCATATGTATTGCCATTTTTTGAGCTTCTTCGAAATCATCATGCACAAGAGCATCTTTCCATTTCAAGTAGCTGGAATACAAAGGTTGTAAAGCATCCTTAGCTTGCTTGTTAATCGAAATAGACATTGACTCTGATACGGTTGTTTCCTCTTTATGCTTTTCAGTGGATTGATTTTTTTCTATATCCTGTGATCCATGATTATGTCCGGTCATTTTCTTTCCGCCCTCCGGACTCATCATGCTTGGTTTTCCGGCCAATTGTGCAGCGGCATCTATGCTAAATGTACCATGCACGGCAATTTCTTCCCCCTCTTGCAAGCCATTTTCAATAACATAACTATTCCCCAAAGCAGGTCCCAATGTCACATTACGCAAGATGAAATTGACCCCTTTATCTGATTGTGTTTTTACATACACAACTGAACGTTTTCCGGTCCACATAACCGCTGTTTTGGGAACAACAATTGATTTGATTTTAGCAGCTAATTTGGCTTTAACCACACCCGAGGCAAACATTTCCGGTTTCAATTCCCCGTTTGTATTGGTATATTCTACCCGTGCTTGTGCAACCCTTGTTTTTGGATTAATAACCGGGTCAATCCAAGTAATTTTTCCCGTAAATGATTGCCCAGGCATTGAAGCTATCGTAAAATTTATGTTATTACCTTTTCTAATCCAACTCAAATCCGATTCATATACATCAAACAATACCCATACTTTTGAAAGATTAGCAATTTCGTAAATAGCATCTCCTGTGCGAACATAATCTCCCGGATTTATTATTTTTGCAGTTACGTAGCCCGACACATCAGCTTGTATTGGAAATTCATCCTGTGTTATTCCCGAAGTGAGAATTTCTTCAATTTGCGTTTCAGAAAGTTTCCAGTTTTTCAATTTTTCTTTTGCAGCAGCAAATAATTGAGGCTGTGTTTTAGCTATTTTCTGTGCTTCAAACAATTCTTCTTGTGCCATCACCAATTCGGGTGAATACACAGAGGCAATAGTTTGTCCTTTATTTACATATTCACCGGTGAAATTCACAAATAATTTTTCAATTCTGCCCGGAATATGCGAAGATTGAGAATACACCATTCGTTCATCTGCCTGCACTTTTCCATTTAACCGAACGTGTTTAACCGGATTCATTTTTCCGACAATTGCTGTACTCACATTGGCGAGCTTCATGGCTGTGGGAGACATGCTTATGGCATTTGGATTAATATTCTCGTTTTGGTCATTTTCCAGTTGAATCAAATCCATTCCGCAAATTGGACAATCGCCCGGTTCGTTTTGACGAATCTGCGGGTGCATGGAGCAGGTCCAGATGGTGTTTTCGTTTATTTCTGATTTCTGTACAGACGCACGGCCGTGGGTCTGTACAGAACCGGATCCCGCAAAAATCAACCATCCTGCCAGCAAACCAACCACCAAAGCAGCGGCGACTATTATTATTGTTTTTCTATCTATTGTTTTCATGTTAGTACGTTTTTGATGTTACATAATTGATTTTAGCAATGGCAATTTTGAATTGCGATAAAGCAGTAGCCTTCATTTTTTGATATTTTAACAACTGTTGTTGCATTCGTAATATTTCTTCGAATTCTTCTCCGGAATTACTATACGAAGTAAACAGCAAATTCAATGATTGTTGCGATGTTTGTATTTGTTGTTCATACAGTGATAACAGTTCCAACTGTTGTTGAATTTGAAACCAAAGCATCTCATATTCAGAAACAAGTGAATTTGTGACTTCTTGTTTCTGATGTTTATAGCTTTCTTGCATCAGTTGTGCTTCTTTAACCGAAGCTTTGTACTTATTCCTGAATATTGGAATACTTACACTCACCATCGGCATAAAAATATCCTTACCATTTTCGGGCACAGAGACATCGGTGCGTTCAGCAACTATTACATAATCGAGGCCTACTCCGAACTTTGGCATGCCTTTTTTTTGTGCAAGAATTTCTGCCGCTTCATGTGACTGTAATTGTAAATCCAGTGCCTGTAATTTTGGATTAGCAGCAATCAAAGAATCTTTTCTAAAATTATCCGGAAGGGTTTCAGTTGTTAAAGAGTTATTAATTACTACATTTTCATCTTTATCACGATTTAACAAGTTATTAAAAGCCGTTTGTAATGGTTTTTTCTTATTCATAAGAATACTAAGATTAGTTTGTGCGTCTTTCAGCATAATATCCACACGAAGCACATCAACCATAGTTCCTTTGCCATTTTCGAAATTTTGAGTAGCAATGGTTTTGTAAGATTCCAGAATGCTGATATTCTCATGTTCAATACGAATCCATTCTTGTAACTCATATAAAGGAAAATAAGCTGACGCCACTTGTAAGTAAAGTTTGTTTCGTGCATTAATAAAGCTATGAAATTTAGCTTCTGCCTGCAATGTAGCAACATCTCCTTGTGCCTTCAGCGTCCCGAACCAGGGAAACATTTGCGTAAGAGAGAATTTCGCCTGTTGTGCTCCGACCCGTGTTTCTGCCGGAGAAAGAAAATAGCCGAAAGAAAAAGTAGGGTCGGGTAAGGTGCTTACCTGCGGCACTTTTTGCAACGCAGCTTCATATTCTGCATAAGCAGCTTGTAAACCCGGGTTATTTTCGGCAGCTATTGTAAAATATGTATCCAGTGTTTGAGAAAAACTCAACGAACTGTACAGCAGCATTGTTAATAAAATAACTATATATCGGTTCATAATGATGATTTTTTAAGTTTATATTCTTCACGCATACAATACAAGGTGGGAATAATATAATACGTAATTGCTGCCACAATCATTCCACCAAAAGCAGGAATTGCCATAGGAACCATAATATCAGCCCCCCGACCAGTTGATGTAAGTACCGGTAATAGAGCAATAATAGTCGTTGCGGTTGTCATTACCGCAGGCCTTATTCTTTTTTCTCCTGCTTCCACAACCGCAGCTCTGATTTCGTGTACTGTCTTTATGTTATTACGTTTAAAACTTTGGTCGAGGTATGTTCCCATCAACACTCCATCATCAGTAGCAAGGCCAAATAGAGCAATAAACCCAACCCAAACAGCAACACTCAGATTAACCGTACTCATCTGGAAAAGGTCACGAATATTCGTTCCAAAAACCGGAAAATCGGCAAACCATCCCTGTCCGTATAACCAAAGCATGATAAACCCTCCGCTAAAAGCCATAGCAACACCGCTAAAAATCATGAGTGATGTTGAAACCGATTTGAATTGAAAATATAGTATCAAAAAAATGATTACGAATACAATGGGAACAATAATACTCAACCGTTTTTCGGCACGGACTTGATTTTCATAACTTCCTGAAAATTTATAATTTACTCCCGAGGGTACAATTAATTCGCCTGAATCAATTTTTTGCTGAATCAAATTCTGTGCATCATTCACAACTCCTACTTCAGAATAGCCTTCGCGTTTATCAAAGAGCACATAACCAACCAAAAAAGTATTTTCACTTTTTATAGCTTGTGGTCCCCGAACATATTCAATATCAAGTATCTGACGTAAAGGTATGCGTGTCCCGGTAGGTGTGGAAATTAAAACTTTTCCGAGCGATTCAGGATCGTCCCGCAACTCTCTCGGATACCGTACCCGTATAGGAAATCGCTCACGTCCTTCAACAGTTGAAGATACATTCATTCCTCCGATGGCTGTTTCAATAGTTTGTTGCACATCTTCAACATTCAATCCATAGCGTGATATTTTATCGCGATTAATGTTCAAGTGAATATATGGTTTTCCTACAATACGATCGGCAAAGACAGCTTCGGATTTTACCGATGGTACTTCTTTTAAAATACCTTCCAGCTTCATACCAAAATCCTCGATAGTTGCAAGGTCGGGACCGAATACTTTTATACCCATAGGAGCCCGCATTCCTGTTTGCAACATGACTAACCTCGTTTCGATAGGTTGCAATTTCGGAGCAGACGTAACACCCGGAATTTTAGTTACCGCTACTATTTCTTTCCAAATATCATCGGAAGATTTAATATGTTCACGCCAATTTCTAAAATAGCGTCCGTTCTCATCCTTCACTAACTCATCTGAAGAGATACCCTTGATTAAAATTTCCTGATTAGTAAGCGTATCTCCGGTTTTTAACACATATTGGTTTTTATTATTGGTTTTGAACCGTTCACGATGTCCTTTTTCATCAAGTGCATATTCCGATTTATAATTGATAACATTTTCAAACATTGAAATCGGTGCAGGATCAAGTGCCGACTCTACCCGTCCGAGTTTACCAACAGCGAGTTCTACCTCGGGAATATTAGTGAGTAACATATCTAACTGGCCAACAACTTTCCGATTAAATTCTATACCGGAGTGAGGCATAGAGGTTGGCATAAGCAAAAAACTACCTTCATCCAATGACGGCATAAACTCTTTTCCAATACCGGGAAAAGCATGAGCAAGCCCCGACCATACATTTGTCGTTCGTATATTCCAACCAATTTTTTCTGTACCATGAGCAACAAAACCGAAAACAGTACCAAAACCCATCCAGATATTCACAGCTATGAGAATTAAAACGGTGGGAATTAATAAAAACCTTATTTTGTTTCTCAAACACCAGTGTAAAATTTTTGTATAGGAATACTGCAATAAGCGAAAAGCACCTAAAATTATACCAACCAAGAGTGCAACAAAGACAAAATTGAGAAGTACACTTTTACCGGCACCGAGCGGTAACCAATATTTTGCCAAAAGCCATACAACCCCAATTACCACCAAAATCAATTCTATATGTTTTAGAATCGTGCGAAAAAAAGGTTTTACAAACAACTTTGTATCAGAGATTACTGGTTTAATGAAAGAGATACTTCCAAATAAAATGAGCAATATACCAGCCCACACAACATTACCGAATAATCCGATAATACCGGCGGTAATAAGCAACATATTAATCCATTTAGAATGACGAGGATTTTTAATTTTAAAACCAAAAAACCAATGTGCTAAAGTTGGCAAAATGAGTAAAGAAACGATAAGTGCTGCCACCAAAGCAAAGGTTTTGGTGAATGCTAAGGGACCGAATAATTTCCCCTCAGCAGCTTGCATGGTAAAAACAGGAATAAAACTTACAATGGTTGTAGAAACAGCAGTAAGAATAGCTGAACTAACTTCTGCTGAGCCATTGTAAATAGTTGTTATTAATTCTTGCCCGGGAGGAGCTTCATCAAGTTTTTTTACAATGTTCTCGGAGAGAATTATCCCCAAATCGACCATGGTACCAATAGCAATAGCAATACCGGAAAGAGCCACAATATTGGCATCAACTCCAAAATGCCGCATAGCAATAAAAACCATAAGCACCGCAATAGGCAATAAACTCGATATAAGAAATGACGCCCTTAGATTATAAATCATCACAATAATAACCAGAATAGTAATAAGAATTTGTAGCGACAAGGCTTCTTCGAGGGTTCCTAGCGTTTCATAAATCAATTCCGAACGGTCGTAAAAAGGCACAATGGTCAATTGACTTTCGGTTCCATCTGCAAGTGTCTTTGAAGGCAAGCCGGGCGATATTTCTTTGATTTTTCCCTTTACATTATTAATAACCTGCAATGGATTAGCACCATACCGTGCCACAACAACCCCACCAACAACTTCAGCCCCGTCTTTATCGAGAGCCCCTCTGCGGGCTGCCGGACCAAGACTTACAACCCCAATATCCTGAATTCGAATTGGGACATTATCTTGAACTGACACCACCGCTTTTTCAATATCTTCCACTTTTTCAACATAGCCTAAACCACGCACAAGATATTCAGCCTGATTAATTTCAATAGTTTTAGCTCCAACATCCCGATTTGATTGTTTTACTGCCAGCATAACTTTATGTAGTGGAATATCATACGCTTTTAAAGCATCGGGATTTACATCTATCTGATATTCCTGTACATATCCGCCAACCGAAGCCACCTCAGAAACACCTTCAGTTGCATTCAGTCCGTATTTTACATAAAAATCCTGAACAGTCCGTATTTCATGCAAATCCCATCCCCCTGTGGGATTGCCTTCTGTATCACGTCCCTCAAGCGTGTACCAGTACACCTGCCCCAAAGCTGTGGCATCAGGGCCTAATATTGGTTGCACTCCTTCCGGTAAAAGTCCGGAGGGGAGTGAGCTTATCTTTTCCAATATACGGGAGCGTGACCAGTAAAATTCAACATCTTCATTGAATATGATATAAATACTGGAAAATCCGAAAATAGAGGAACTCCGAATGGTTTTCACACCCGGGATGCCGAGTAAATATGTTGTGAGGGGATATGAAATCTGGTCTTCAATATCCTGTGGAGAACGTCCGGGCCATTTCGTGAAAACAATCTGCTGGTTTTCACCAATATCCGGTATTGCGTCAACCGCAACCGGGTCTGAAGGTAGAAAACCAGTTTGCCAACCAAAAGGAGCGGTGACAATACCCCATGCTACAAATCCTGTGAGAACAAGTACCGTTATTAACTTATTCTCCAGAAAATATTTAATGATTTTATTGAGCATATTAATATGATTTTAATTGAAATGCTAATGCGTTACTTAAATTATGTGTTAATGTGCTAATATACAATATTAAAAACGATAACACATCAATTCCGAAACTACAATTGGGTAGTATGGAATAAGTATCAAATTAAAATCAAATGAGAAATGTCTGAAAAAGCACTTGAATGTCTTTTTCGATTGGGGGTGAATTGTTTTTTATTTGGAATTGATCTGTTGAATATGGAAATAATTCCAAATTGAATGTCATATACTGAAAAGTTGCAGCAAACTCACTATTCAACAAAAGTTGTACCGCATCTTTTACAAACTCGCGAGTCGTCTGAACAGTTTGAAATTCATTTTCACAGCATGGAATCTTTTCAATACTCACGTTGTTGTGTGTCGTATTTTCAGAATTGTCGCACGATTGTTCCATATCAGGCATCTCACAGCCTAACTGTGTTTCACCAAATAAAAATTTCGACTCTACAGTTTCACCACTACAGAAATGAATTCCTATTGCAAAAGTCATGTTGCTTGCCAAGAGAATACAAGAGAATAATATGGAGAAACTCTTTTTCATAATTATAAAAACACAAAAAATATTTAATCCCTTTTAATATTGTCGTAAGTTTTTAATAAAGCTTACAAAATAAATTCAATCCATATAAACTCATCTGAACCAGTAGCATGTGAAGACGATGGATGATTTTTTCGAAAAATGCCGGACATTTTTCGTTTGCACCTCCACATACCGTAATCACATAATCCCATTCATCGTTAAGAAACATATTAATAGAATCGGAGGTGTGGGTACTGATATCAATGCCAATTTCTGACATTGATTTAACTGCCTGTTCATTCAGTTTTCCCGATGCTTCGGTACCGGCAGAACGTACAATAAGTCTTACTTCAAACGAGTCCAAAACCGTGAGCAATTTAGCTGCGACAACTATGCCCGGCACATAAAATAGGACATTATATCAACATTTTCTACAGATATACAACCACGCTGAGCTTGATAATTAGTCTCTGCTGAAAAGCTCTTGTTTTTTTTATAAAATAACAGAGTAAATTAACTAATAACCTGAGTTCGATAACTCACGGCACATTTTTTATTCATTACAGTGGTGAAGAATCCTTTCGCGTATTTTTTATCGACTCGTCATTCTGAGTAGAGCGACAGTGGAATGTGCGAATCTCATGAACCTGTATTACCTAATGAAAAGGCATAAACCCCCAAAGTATGCTTTGCATAAAAAGCTGTTTTTCTGCGTTAAATTATTTCACAATAGCTCGCTATTATTCAATAATTTGCCTTGATAAACAGCTTTTTATATTAATCTGAACTCGAAAAATTACGTCGAACTCAGGTTTATAGTGAAAAAAAAATCTAAGTCACGTATATTTGTAAGGGTGAAATGTTTGTTTATTCATTTTTTTCAGTATTTTTGAAATGAAAAAAGCATAAAAATATTTCATGGAACATAAGTTTTTTTTATCAATTTGACACAAAAAGCGGTATCCTTTTCAAAAATTATTATGGTAAAATTACTATTAATGATATTTTAGATTCATGGTTGTATGCTTTTGAACATAATCTTATCCCTCAAGAAACCGTTGGTTTTGTTCTTGATTATAGAGAGGCATTTTTTGATATTTCAATAGAAGAACACATTAAAATACCCTTGTTTTATACCCAATATCTTGATGTTTTTGGTGGAAAAAAAATAGCAATCATAACCGATAATCCCAAAGATGTGGTAATTCCGGTTTTGGTTCAAATGAAAGATAAAGGTTATGCTTCGCAACCATTTTCAACATTAGAAGCTGCCACGTATTGGGTTTTACATTAATTTTATAATTATGAAGCAGGCATCACATTTCTTTTTTATTGCCATTTCTATTGTAGTAATTCTTATTTACGGAAAAGGTTTAATTATGCCATTTGTTTTGGCATTGTTCTTATGGTTTATGACTCGAGAAATTCGCTGTCTGATGAACAAAGTGTCTTTTTTGAAAAAAATACCCTTTCTGATTAAAAACATTATTTCCTTCCTTTTTATTAGCAGTATTGTTACTTTTTTTGTGCAACTTATTACATCGAGTCTCAATAATTTGGTAAAAACCTATTCCGTTTATCAAAAAAATATTGATATTCTTATAAATAAAGCAAATGATATATTTCAGGTTAATATTATTGATTTAATTCAAGATAATTTTTTGGAGTTCAATATTGGCTCTTTACTTTCTATGATGTTTAATTCAATAACAGAGATTGTAAGCAGTGGGTTTATGATATTGTTGTATGCCTTGTTTTTGTTTTTGGAAGAGACATCATTTCGCAGTAAAATGAGAAATATGTTTAAAAATAAAGAATCTTTTGATATGTTTTCTACAATTATGGAACGTATTGAAATTTCTGTTGCAAAATATTTAGGTTTAAAAACGCTAATAAGTCTAGGAACTGCAATCTTAAGTTATGGTGTTTTCATTCTCATAGGGATTGAATCGCCGATATTTTGGGCTTCCTTGGTTTTTATATTAAACTTTATTCCGAATGTTGGTTCTTTGTTGGCGTCAATTTTCCCTGCTTTATTTAGCTTATTACAATTTGGCGAGTTTTTGCCCGGATTAATGGTTATGGGAGGAATTGGACTTATTCAAATTGTTGTTGGCAATATAGTGGAACCTAAGTTAATGGGAAATACAATGAATATTAGTCCTTTGCTTACCATTTTTTCACTTGCATTTTGGGGAGCAATTTGGGGAATTACCGGAATGATTCTCAGTGTGCCGATTATGGTTACTATTCTGATTGTTTTTTCTCAGTTCGAACAAACTAAATCACTTGCAATTTTGCTCTCAGAAAAAGGAGAGATAGAATAGATTTTTATGTGTAGTAGTATGTTTAGCAGATAGTTGTAATAGAAATATAATCACACATTACACTTCCCATATAGTTTCGACAATTGTTCCGCCAATCGTGAAAGCTTCCATATTTAACGGTATGAGCGAGTGTGCTCGTTCGGGCAATGATTTATATAAACCTTGCTCAATAAACTGTTTGTCAACAATCGGTAATTTTTGCAAAAGACCGCCCAATATCATAATGTTGAATACCTTTGTATTACCAATTTTAGCAGATTTTGCGGTTGCCGGAATGTGATAAATACTAATATCTTTTCGGCTCGGAAGATTGCGTATACCGTTACTGTCATAAAATAATTTACCACCGGGACGAACTGCTTGTTCGAATTTATCCATTGATTGTTGGTTGAGAATAACAACCGTATCAAATGTTTGTAAAACAGGTGAGTTTATTCTGTTTTCGCCAATAATGACGGTAACATTCGCAGTGCCACCTCTCATTTCGGGTCCGTATGATGGCATCCAGCAGACTTCTTTTCCTTGCATCATTCCGGAGTAAGCGAGTATTTTACCCATTAATAAAACACCTTGTCCTCCAAATCCGGCAATTAATATTTCTTCATTCATACGTTTATTTTATTGTTTTTAACAGTCATACCCGCCTATTTGGAGGATATGGTAATATCGATAAATAATAATCGTTCGCCCCCTTTTCGGGACAAGTTGTATTAATAATCCTTATTGAGGATGTTGTATGTGTCTTTTATTTTCATTCAAGTCTTTATTCTTCTTTGGGAACTTTAATGTCACCTAATGTATAGGCTTTAAACATATTTTCTTCCATCCAATTGTTTGATTCTACTGGTCGCATTTTCCAACCGGAATTGCAATTGCTTACAATTTCAACGAAGCTTAAGCCTTTATTAAGTTTTTGATTGGTAAAAGCTTTTGTAATTGCACGTTTACATTTTCGCACATTTGCCGGAGTATGAACTGATTGTCGTGTGACATAGTATGTTCCGGGAAGTTGTGCTATCATTTCGGTAATAGAAAGAGGGTGACCCATTGTGTCTAAATCTCGACCATATGGTGAGGTTGACGATTTCATGCCATCAAGCGTTGTTGGTGCCATCTGACCGCCGGTCATTCCATAAATACCATTGTTAATGAAAAATACAGCAATGTTTTCACCTCTGTTACAGGTGTGAATTGTTTCTCCGGTTCCAATGGCAGCTAAATCGCCGTCTCCTTGGTATGAGAACACATATTTTTCGGGCATTACTCGTTTTATGCCGGTTGCCACAGCAGTTGCACGTCCGTGAGCTGCTTGTTGCATATCAATGTTCATAAAATCGTATGCAATAACGGTGCAGCCTACCGGAGCAATGCCAATGGTATCTTGGGTAATTCCCAGTTCTTCTACAACCTCCATAATCAATCGGTGAACAACACCATGTCCGCATCCGCCACAATATGAAAACGGCGTATCGGTTAAATTGGACGTTTTCGAGAAAGTTTTTTCAGCACCTTGTGCCAAAAGTTCTTTTTTATATGTTTCGAGATCTTTCATAATGTTAGAAAAAAAGAGTTTTGAAGTGTTCGTATATTTCATCAGGCGATGCAACGACACCACCCATTCGTCCGTAATGTTTTACGGGCACTTGTGTTTGTGCTGCTGCTAATTGAACATCTTCAATCATTTGTCCTGCACTCATTTCAACACACAATATTCCTTGTAGTTGTTTCGTAAGTTCTTTAATTCGTTTTGATGGGAAAGGCCATAATGTTATAGGTCGTAACATACCCAATTTTACTCCGTCTTTTCGAGCTAACTCGACAACCTTTTGAGAAATACGGGCACTTACTCCATATGCAACAAGCAAATATTCAGCATCTTTTGTTTCGGTTTCTTCTAAACGAACTTCAGTTTCTTTAATGAGCGAATATTTTGTTTGTAATGTTATATTTTTTTTCTCTTGTACTTCTGCTTGTAAATATAACGAAGTTATATAATGTCGTTTTCTGGAACTGTCTTTTCCCGTGGTTGCCCAATCGTACTCAATATGTTTACGTTGTTTTTCTTCGCTCAGAACAACTTTCTCCATCATCTGTCCAATAGCACCGTCTGTGAGTAACATGACGGGCATACGATATGTAAAGGCAAGGTCAAAACCGAGAGCTACAAAATCATATTGTTCCTGTACGGTAGAAGGTGCAAGCACAATAGTACTATAGTCGCCGTGACCACCACCTTTAACCGCCTGAAAATAGTCTGCTTGGCTGGGTTGAATTGTTCCCAATCCGGGCCCCCCACGCATTACATTTACAAATAAACACGGAAGTTCGGCTCCTGCCATATACGACAGACCTTCTTGTTTAAGACTTATTCCCGGACTTGATGATGAGGTCATTGCCATTTTTCCACAACCGGCTGCACCATACACCATATTTATTGCAGCAATTTCACTTTCTGCTTGCAAAACAACCATTCCGGTTCGCTTATGATAGGGGTCTTCTTGTGATAAATATTCAATAATTTCTGATTGTGGGGTGATAGGATATCCGAAGTATGCATCAACGCCATGTCGTATAGCTGCTTCAGCCATGGCTTCGTTTCCTTTCATTAATCGTATATTCGAGTCCATTGGATCACTGTTTTAATTTATATGATTATCCGTGTTTGTACCTAAATTCATTTTTATTACTAACAGCAGCCACTAAAAGCCTACCAAATAAGGCTTCTTTAAAGTATCTGCGATTGAACTTATAACAGAATTCATC
>JAQICB010000081.1 GCA_027858745.1 Bacteroidales bacterium | reverse complement strand
GAAAAATGAAGTTTATTGATGCTTTTTTGAAAGTGTAAAACTCCTGAAATTAACAGCCTAATTTTTGTCCACTTGGAAATATTTAAGGAAAAACAGCCTAACATTTGTCTATTAAGCCGTAATTGACGAAAAGGGAATTATTGCGACAATAATTAAGAAAGTTGACACAAAAAATCATGCGAAACAAATAGTAGAGGAACTTACTAACCTGAGTTCGACGTAATTTTTCGAGTTCAGATTACTAATATTTGACATATTTATTAATCTCGCCATTCCTTCACTATTTCATACAATTCAGGAATAGTAACTGTTAGTCTATCATCGAATAGTAAGAGTGGTTTTTCATACGCTGAGCTACAAATTTCTAAAAACCGAGCCACTCCACCTCTATTGGTCGTCTCTTTGATTTCTACAGATGTAATTGTTGACTTATATATTTTTCGGGGAAGTGCTAACACACGGTGATTATCTATCATATAATCGTCATACAAGCGAATAGCCGGCCAATAGCTTCGAATAAAAATAGAACTTGCATACACAAAAAACAAGACTAAAATAATCAATACTAAAACCAAAAAGCCAATATTATTACTATAGTTTTTTGAAACTATCAAAAAAGGAATTATTGTGAGTAAAACGACAACCGCACCCCAGTATATGCCGGCAATATTAAAATCAATTTTGGTTTTCATCATTATGGTCTAAAATAACATGCATCAATACCTTTCACACCGGGTTTTGTGACAAACAAACCACCCGCAAGAGGATATTTTTCTTCATCTCCCGGTTGCATCCAATTTCGTGCGGTTGTGATAAACAATAAATCCTTATCTTTTCCTCCAAATGCTATTGAGGTAACATTTGGTGCCGGCACTACAATTGTATCGAGTAAAGTTCCTTTTTGGGGATTCCAACGACTCACAATACCACCGCCCCAATGAGCAATCCACAACATCCCCTCTTCGTCAAGAGTAGAACCATCGGGTGTTCCCCAGCGTTTGGGAGTCGAAATTATTTTTGTTCTATTAGAAATATCTGCACGCACCGTGTCGTAATCAAACTGCACCACAGAATATGTAGGAGAATCAATATAATACATTTTCGAACCATCGAGAGACCAACTTATTCCGTTAGAAACCGTCACACTATCCATTTTCTTGCTAATCGAAAAACCCGCTCCTACTTTATACAAAGAAGCAATAGGTTCCGTAACATTATAATCCATAGTACCAAGCCAAAGCGAACCATCGGGAGCACAGGCACCGTCATTAAAGCGAACCAAAGCAGTATCAATATCGGGCAAGACTTGCGCTTTGAGTTCTTTGGTATCGAACGAAAACGTGAAAATACCGTTTGCCAGAGCCATAACTACCATATTCGAATCCATGGGCACAACCGTACCAATTTCCTGTGGCAACTGATACGAAAACATATCAGAAGTTTCGGGATAATACACAAAAAATTTCTTTCCACTTATATCAGTCCATAAGAGACGGTTATTTTTATAATCCCACATTGCACCTTCACCCACACCGGCTTTGGCATCATACACAAGTTGTACATCTTTTGAATTCATAGTACAGGAAGTTAACAGAGTTACAAAACTCATACATAAAACGATAATAAAAATATTTTTACGATACATGTTTTAAATCTTTAGAAATGTCATTAATTGTTTTATTATATTTTGATATTTGTTGTCCCAACAAAAATAATTTTTCCTCCTCCGGCTCCACGCCCATTTTTTCAATTAGCTTGTTACGTTCCAATTCAATCCGACGTTTTTTATAGGTAAAAACTGTTTCTATCACAAGATTAGGTAATTTATCTCGTTCTGTTTCAACAAAACTTTCTTTTTTTGCCCAAAAGTCACTTAATTTTTTATCCGAACTTATCATATCAACAACCAAATGAAGAAGAATCTGATTTGAATGATGCGTTAAATATTTTGAAATTTCCGTTTGCTTATCATCAATATTATCAAAATATTCCTCAAACAACTCTTTGTGCAAATCGTGTAAAAACTCCATTCCACCATCCACAATTTCTTGATGAACATAGTCTTTCACAACAATTTCGGTATCGGTAGTGGGTAAGGTAACATGCTCCAAACCATACAAAATTAACAGGTACAAAATATCACGTTCGGTAAAACTATACGAATCCTCACCTTTTTTTTGAGCTATTTCGAGTTGTTTTTTTACGGTCGTTTTTTGTTTTTCAAAAACTTGTTTTGAATACTCTTTTGAACGCCGGTCAATAATTAACTTTTGCGTTTGGTCTACAAGAATATCTTCTCCTATGCCAAGCATTTTGGAACTTTCGGAAAGATACACCGAGCGTTCAATTTGATTTGGAATAACCGAAATTGTTTGCACAATATCCTGAATCAAACGAGCACGTTCTACCGGGTCGTTCTTTGTTTGCTCCGCAAAAAACTCCGTTTTAAACTGAATAAAATCCTTTTTTTCTGAAAGTATATACGACTGCAATTCCTCTTTTGAATGTTTTTGAGCAAATGAATCCGGGTCTTCACCATCGGGCATAATCAGTACCTTCACATTGAGTCCTTGCTCAAGTATCATATTTATTCCACGAAACGAAGCTTTAATTCCGGCAGCATCACCATCATATACGATTACAATATTTGTTGTAAAGCGTTTGATTAACAATATTTGTTCAACGGTAAGAGAAGTTCCGGAAGAGGCAACAACATTTTCGATACCCGATTGATGCATCGACATCACATCAGTATATCCTTCAACAAGTATACACTCATCTTTTTTTACAATTTCGGAACGAGAAAAATAAACACCATACAGGGTTTTACTTTTGTTATATAATTCCGACTCGGGAGAATTAAGATATTTCGCTAATTTCTTTTCGGTATCGGTCACCATAATTCGTCCGCCAAAGCCAATAACATTGCCCGACAAACTGTGAATAGGAAACATGACACGGGCACGAAATCGGTCATAATACGCAGACTCGCGTACAATAGTCAGCCCCGTCTGTTCAAGATACTCAATTTTATACCCCTTATCGAGAGCTGTACGGGTAAAAGCATCTTTTTTCTGCGGACTATATCCGAGTTGAAATTTTTCAATCGTTTCATCGGTAAAACCACGCTCTTTAAAATATGAAAGACCAATAGATTTACCCTCATCAGTTTCAACTAATTGTTCTTGAAAGAATGTATTTGCATAGGTGTTTACAACCTGTAAACTTTCACGAGTTGATTTTTTCTCCTTATCCTCTTCACTCAGTTCGGTTTCAACAATTTCAATATTATACTTTTTAGCAAGAAATTTAAGAGCATCAACATAGGGCATACGTTCATGCTCCATAATAAAACTCACAGCATTACCACCTTTACCACAACCAAAACATTTAAAAATACCCTTTGCAGGCGACACCATAAACGAGGGTGTTTTTTCATCGTGAAATGGACAACAACCTTTATAACTCGCTCCCGATTTTTTTAACGATACAAAGTCCGATATCACTTCTTCGATATTGGCACGTTCAAAAATCCTTTCTACTGTTTCTGGAGGAATCATATTTTTTTATTAAAAAAAAGTGAGTATTTTACGTGTTCAAACATTCTATATATATTGTGACAAAAATATTGTTTTATTGACAAGTTAAAAAAAATATATCGGAGGATTTATGAACAATGCACAATTAAATACAAAAAAATTAGTCGTTCTCAGTGGAGCGGGCATAAGTGCCGAATCGGGAATTAAAACCTTTCGTGATATGGGTGGCTTATGGGAAACCTTTGATGTAATGGAAGTTGCCAGCATTAACGGTTGGCACGCAAACAAAAAACTGGTATTACAATTTTATAACGACAGACGAGCACAATTAGCACACTGCGAGCCAAATGAAGGGCACACAATTTTGACAGAACTCGAAAGAAATTTTGATGTTCACGTAATTACGCAAAATGTCGACAATTTACATGAACGAGCGGGAAGTTCCAAAATACTTCATCTACACGGAGAGCTCACAAAAGTTCGAAGCACCTATGATGCAGAAGATATATATGATATTGGGTACAAAGCAATACAAACAGGTGACACCTGCGACAATGGACATCAACTCCGTCCGCATATTGTATGGTTTGGAGAGGCGGTTCCAAATATGACAGAAGCTATTCAAACGATACAAGATGCAGATATTTTTCTCATTATTGGCACCTCATTAAGTGTGTATCCCGCAGCAGGTTTATTACACTATGCACCTGCAAGTTGCAAAACCTATTTGATAGATCCGCATATAATTGAACATATACCCAAAAGTATTACTACTATTCAAGAAAATGCGAGTAGTGGGATGAAAACATTTCGTAAAATGCTGAAAAAAAAATAAAAAGGACCGTGGAGTTTCATATTTGCAGAAAATAGGTCTTCGATTTCCGCCCACCGAATCCGGACGTTTCGTTTAAGTTGAAGAATATTCTAAACTTTAGAAAATAATCGAACTCAGGTTTGAAGGGTTAATTGTCAATACTATGTCATTGCCCACTCGGTCACTCGGTCACTCAGTCACATTTTTTCTCTTATTTTTTTAGTTTTCATACTACTTTACTCTAATGTTTTTACTACTTTTGTCCGGAAAAAAATTTAGATATGGACAAGAATACAATTACAGGAACGGTATTAATAGCCTTCTTAATCATTGGTTATTACTATTTTACACAGCCATCGGAAGAGGAGCGGGCTCAAATGATGAGACATCAAGATTCTCTTCGTGAAGTGTATGAAGAACAGCGACGAGCGAAGGAGGATTTTGAACAACACAAACAAGGACAGGATCAATTTGTGGAGGAATCTTCTGAACAAAAGCCTGATTCTGTCAATGTAAAAAAAATTCAGCAACAATACGGTCGCTATGCCGATGCAGCAGAAGGTGACGAGCAATTTGATGTTCTTGAAAACGATTTGATTACTGCTCGTTTTTCGAACAAAGGTGGTAAATTGTATGCGGTAAATCTAAAAGAATATAAAACTTACAATGAGTATGTGAGTGAGGATGATTCCGATACTGTTCACGGAGTAAATTTGCTTGGCGGAGATGTTGAATTCGGACTTTTATTGAGCGAAATAGGTATGTCTACCGATGATTTATATTTTACACGGGTTGATAGACAAACAGCTTCCTTACCCAAAAATTCTATTGCATATAGACTGTATGCTGATGAGTTTTCGTACATAGAATTTGTATACACACTTCCCGAAGATTCATATGTTGTAGATATGAATATGAATATGGTAAACATGTCGCAACACATTCGGGATTTAATGTATAATTTGCATTGGGAAGCGACTCTTTCGGTTACAGAAAAGACAAAAGATGCCGAAAATATGTATACCAATGCGGTGTGGAAATATTATGAAGATGATGTCGAAACGAGTAGTCCTCGTTCCGATTCTGAGGAGATTGAGGAATTAAAAGGACGGGTTTCGTGGCTTGCATTTAAGCAGCATTTCTTTTCTACGGTAATTATTGCTGACGAACCATTCGAACGAGATGGAACCGTGACAATTTCTCCGGTTGCCGACGATACTTCTCATTTGAAGCATTTTGCAGCAAATTTGTTTATTAATCGTGATAGAACACAAAAAAGCGAATCAAAAAAATTATCGTTTTATGTTGGTCCTAATCATTATTATACTTTAAAAGAACAAGGTAAGGGGCTCGAAGATATTTTAGATTTGGGATGGTTTGGTTTTATTACGAAACTTTTAATTCTTCCAATATTCAATTGGCTTAATTCATTTATATCTAATTATGGTCTGATAATATTGTTGTTGACGATTATTATAAAAGTCATATTGTTTCCGCTTACCTTTAAATCGTATTTATCTACTGCTCGCATGCGTGTATTAAAACCGCAAATAGATGAGTTGGGTGAGAAATTCACAAAAAAAGAGGATGCGATGAAAAAGCAACAAGCAACGATGAATTTGTACAAACGTGCAGGAATAAATCCAATGGGTGGTTGCTTGCCAATGCTAATTCAATTTCCGATACTTATTGCCATGTTCCGCTTCTTCCCGGCTTCTATTGAGCTGCGTCAAGAAAGCTTTTTGTGGGCAGAGGATTTATCCAGTTTTGATGCAATCGTATCGTGGTCGACTCAAATACCACTGGTTTCAAATTTCTATGGTAATCATATTAGTCTGTTTACCTTACTTATGGCAGGGTCTATGATTATTGTCAATCAATTTAATAGTGCCAATACCACCACGGCTCCGGGCATGCCAAACATGAAGGTGATGATGCTCATGATGTCGGTAATGATGGTGTTCTGGTTTAATAGTTATTCTTCGGGTTTGAGTTATTACTATTTCCTTGCAAACCTTATTACTATTGCTCAAACGCTTATTATTCGTCAGATGATTGATGATAATGATATTTTGAAAAAGATTGAGAAGAATAAGAAAAAACCGAAAAAGAAATCTAATTTTCAAGCTCGTCTCGAAAAAATGGCACGGGAACAACAAAAAATAAAAAAATAAGTTTATGAGAGGCGAACAGTGTTCGCCTTTTTTTTTGTATTTTGTAATCGTTTATAAGTTCTTGAAAAAATTATATGAAACAGATGTAATTATTTCAAAAAAAAACACATTTTTGTTGTAGGTGGTTCGTGTTGTTAACATGAAAAAACACAATTAATTAAAAAAGTCAATTTATGAGATTCCTGTTTTCGACAATTATTTTTGTTACGATATGTCTTTCCTCATTTGCTCAGCACAGTAAATGGGATATTGAAACAAATAAAGATTTTATACATGCTACCGAATTGTTTGACCAGCAAAAATATGCTGCAGCTCAAAAAATATTTACCGAATTAGCAGAAAAGCATACTGATACGGATGTGCAACGTGAATCGTTCTATTATATGGCGGTCTGCGGTATTCGCTTGTTTAATAGTGATGCGCAAAAGTTGCTTGCCGATTTTATTCGTGAATATCCTGAAAGTCCGCGTATGTTTTATGCCTATTTCGAAATGGGTAATTATTTGTTTCGTGAGCAAAAATATGCTGATGCTCTCGAATGGTATTCTAAGGTAGATATTCGGAATTTCTCGAATGTGGATATTGCCGAATATTTTTACAAATATGCATACTGTTTATACAAAGAGAACAAATACGACGAAGCGAAGCCTTTGTTTAAAGAGGTAAAAGATGCACAGTCGGTGTATTCAGAAAATGCACTGTTTTACTATTCATATTTAGAATATGTTGATAAAAACTATACAATTGCTCTTCCCGGTTTTGAACATTTAGCGGATTCTTCGATATTTTCCCGGGTTGTTCCTCCATACATTTGTCAAATTTATTATGTATATGAGGAATACGATAAACTTATTCAATATGCGCGTAAGGTTGAGGGCGAGGTAAATCCGAAACAATTGGGTGATGTGTATCGGGTATTGGCAGGGGCATATTACAAAACGCTTCAATATGACCAAGCTTTGCCGTATTACGAAAAATATTTTAAAAAAGCGACACATCCCTCGGTGAGCGATTATTATGAGTTGGGATATTTATATTATCGGGCAAAAAATTATACGAAAGCAGCCAATTTATTTCAGTATGTAACAGATAAAAATGAACGGCTTGCACAAAATGCTTATTACCACTTAGGTGATTGTTATATTCAAACAGGACAAAAAGAAAAAGCACGAAATGCCTTTCGAGCTGCTATGGATTATGATGTATTTCCGGAAATAACCGAAGATGCGACTTTTATTCATGCTAAATTAATTTATGAATTATCGTATGCCCCTTTTAATGAGGCAATAAAAGCAATGAAAGCTTTTTTAGAAAAATATCCTGATTCTAGATATTATAACCAAGCAAATGAGTTGTTGGTAAAAATATTTTTATCATCAAAAAATTATAAAGACGCTTTGACTTCGCTCGAAAAGATATCGCATCTCACAACAGATTTGAAAATTGCGTATCAGCAAATTGCGTATTATCGGGGATTGGAATTATTTAATAATAATGAATATACCGATGCAATTACGCATTTTGATAAATCGTTGAACTATGGTATATTCGATAAGACCATTCGTTCTTTTACAGTATATTGGAAAGGGGAAGCGTACTACCGTCTCAAAAAATATGACTATGCTCGCAATTTGTTTAAAGATTTTGTATTAACACCCGGAGCATTCAACAGCCCGGAGTATAAACGTGCTCATTATAATATTGGGTACACCTTTTTTGAAGAAAAAAATTATTCAGAAGCTATTGTGTGGTTTCGTAAATTTTTAGACACACAGTCCGATTCAAAATCAAGCTATTATGCCGATGCATGCATTCGTACCGCAGATAGTTATTATATGGTGAAAGATTTTAATCAGGCGGTGTTGTATTATGGAAAAGCATATCAATCGGGTGCGTACGATTCTGAATATGCATTGTTTCAAGAGGCATTTTGTCAAGGTTTGTTGGGAAATCACCAGGCGAAAATAAGTTTGCTGAAAACATTCATGGAAAAATTCCCAGCTTCACAATACTATGATGATGTGGTATTTGAATTAGCGGAAGCTTATGTAGAAACAGACCAAAATGAACTTGCCATACATAATTACGAAATTATAATGCAAAATTATACCTCAAGTATTTACATTAAACGTGCCTTGTTGCAGGTTGCACTCATTGTATACAATAATGGTGATCTTGACAAATCATTACTTATGTATAAGCAAGTGGTTGAACATTATCCGGGTTCGGATGAAGCACAAACGGCACTTAATATGATTCGCAATATTTATCGGAGAAAAACTGATGTGAATGCCTATTTTACTTATGTGCAACAGTTAGGAGGATACGCCACAATTCCCGAAGCAGAACAAGATTCTTTGAGTTTTGAAGTTGCTCAGGAGTTGTATTTAGATGGGAATTGTGATAAAGCATTGCCATTGCTGAAAGCGTACATACGAAAATTTGGAGACGGCTTTTTTGTTGTGCCGGCTCATTTTTATAGCGCAGAGTGTTTGTATGCAAGTAAATATGATTTTGAAGCTCTTTCGAGTTATGAATTTGTCTTGCATAAAGCACCAAATCAATATGTTGAGCGTTCTCTCAATCGTCTTGCTCATATTGCCTTAGATGCACAACAGTATAAAAATGCAATTTCGTATTTGCAAGATTTGGAGGAAAAAGCTGAACAAAAAGAAAATTTACGTTTTGCTCGACGAGAGTTAATTACCTGTTATAATGCATTGAACGAACATGCACAAATTGTAAAAACGGCACAGGTATATTTACAAACCGAAAAATTATCAGATAAAGACGAACGGTGGGCTCATTTGCATATGGCTCATGCCTATGATTCTTTGGCAGATACGGCCTTGGCTTTCAATCAATATCGAATATTGGCCTTAGAGTATAGTACCGTAGAAGGTGCCGAAGCAAATTACAAAGTAGCCGAATATTTGTTTGCACAAAAAAAGTATGACGAAAGCGAAGCACATATTATTGATTTTCTTGAAAAAAGCACCCCGCATCAATATTGGTTAGGAAAATCATATATTTTGTGGGCACGCATATTTATTGCACGCGATGAATTATTTCAGGCTCGCTACACTTTGCAGAATGTATTGGAACATTATAAAAATAAAGAAGACGGCATAATTGACGAAGTTTCTGAATTGTTAGATTTTGTGACTGACAAAGAAATGGAACAAGCCGATGAAGAAGAGGAATCTGTTGTGATTCCAATGGGAGATAATCCTGAATTGTTTGAAACTGAATAAAAAGATTATTATGAATATACGTATTTACCTATTATTTTTTCTTAGCTGTGTGTATGCCTTGAGCGGCTATGCACAATCAGAAAGAGATACTATACCTCAAAATTTGCAAAAAAACATACGAGTTTATTCCGAACCCAAAGTGCAGCTTTCGGATGTTGTGCGTATTTCCGATAGACCACAACCTAATGATTCAATTAGCTTGCCGGTGGATGTGCGATATTCAATAAATACCAAGCCGGTTGCGACTTCGTATGAAATATCAACCTTACGTGCCGTGAGCATTACCGGTGATAAATTACCCGAATTGTATCGTGGTATAGCATCTGTTGGGTTTGGTAATTATGCAAAATCATATGCATCATTTCGTTATATGAGTGAACGCTCACGTCAAAATCAGTACGGATTTAATGCCTATCATTACGCTTCGGCAGGTAAAGTAAGATTAGATAACGACCAAAAAGTAGCGGCAGGATATAGTACCGACTATCTTTCGGCGTACGGAAAAGTGTTTAAAGACAAAGTTACTTTATATGGATCTTTTACGCCGCAATTTGAAACCGTTCGTTTGTACGGATACGAGACCGATACCATATTACCGGTAGCACTTATTTATGATACAACTTTGGCTAAAGAAAACACTCAAAGACAGGTGTTCTCATTGTCTACTCAGGGTGGCGTAATGTCGCGAAAAACAGAAGATGATATGTATCAGTTTACCCAAGAAATTTCGCATGATTATACCCGTTTTTCACCGGGACTGTCCGAAAGTTTATTGCAAACTTCATCCGAAGGATTTTATACCTTTGATTTAGTGACAGCAGGCTATACCGCAGACCTTTCGTGGAGTGCAAGAAATTTCGATGCACGAGATTCTGTCTTACCCCGCAACTATACCCATTTGAACGTATTGCCTTATATAGGAGCAATTGTAGATAATTGGCATTTGCGAGTTGGTTTAAATATGTCGCAATTGTGGGGCAATCAACAGTTTCGTGCCTACCCCGATGTCAAGTTTGACTATATCTGTAACGACTATGCCTTTGTGCCGTACATTCGCTACAACGGACGCCTAGAATCATACAGCATGAAAGACATGTACGAAGAAAATCCGTATTTTTCAGACTCCATTATGCTGAGTCCAAGCCATTATGCATCAGTATTTGATGTTGGAATACGCGGGCGAGCACTCAAAAATTTACCCTTTAAACTCTATGCCCGCTTCTCAAATGTCGAAAATATGCACTTGTGGGTAAATGATGTAGAAGCAACCGACACCGCACAAAATACTTTTAAAGCAGTATATGACGATGCTTCAATCTTTACCGCCTATGCCGAAGGAGGAGTAAGTCGTAAAAAGTTTGATATGTTATGGAGCGTAACCTATAATTCCTACGATTTACAAAACGAATTACGAGCATGGCATCGCCCCGGATTAGAAGCAAAATATACCATAAAATACAATATTGTACATCCCAAAACACAGAAAAATAAATTAGTATTACAAACTGAAATATTTTTCGAAGACATGCGGTATGCACAAAACATGATAACCGGTGAGGAAATGCTAATGAACGGACTGTTTGATTGCAACATAGGTATAGAATACTTTTACAGTTCCGTATTTGTTGCATTCCTCGACTTTCAGAACCTTACCGCAACCAAGTATGAACGCTTCAATAAATATCCCGTTCAACGATTTCAGGTCATGTTTGGCGTAAACTACTCATTTTCCGGTCTCAGAAAATAACCGCCTATGAATATAATATGGTCGTACATATATATGGTGAGAGTTATCGGTTTGGGTTTAATGGCCAGGAAAAAGAAAACAAAATATACGGCGAGGGGAACACCTACTCCGCTGAATATTGGATGTATGATAGTCGGTTGGGAAGACGGTGGAATTTGGATCCGATTCCATATCCCTTTCAATCTTCATATTGCGTGTTTAATAATAATCCAATATTTTTTGTTGACCCAGAGGGGTTAGAAGGTCAAAAATCTAATAAACCATGGAGATTAAATTTAGGATTATTTACTATTGGTGGAAGAAAATATAATAAAGGTGTATATTTTAAATGGAATACATCATTTGATAGAGCATTTATGTCTACTGTAGGTGGATTAAGAAAAGCAATAACAGGAGCTGAACATAATTTAAGTTTAGTACCTATGGGCAGGTATGCAAAAACAAATGTAGATTTAACATTTAAATCATTTATTAAGGTAGAAAAAGAATATAAAAGTGAAGGTTATTCTTACAAATGGACAGAACAAATAAATACGAATGAATCACCCAATCATACTTTTACACCTTCTTCTATTGCAAGATATAATTATTACCAAAACAAAGATTTATTGTTAATTAAAGATATTAATTCTTTGTATCTATATTATAATTTTTTTACAAATCCAGACCATTTGTTTTTATATAGAAAATCAAAACTATTATATAAAAGAGATGACCTTTCACTAGGAGATTTTGCAGCGGAAGATATTACGGATAAATTTTATTATAAACCAATGTTGAAAAACCCCAATGCTTATCTTGTTAATATATTAGTAGGACCTAAAGGTTCTGGTTGGATGTTTTCTGTTAATTTTTCTGTGAATGCGTGGATGAAATATGACAAAGAAAAAAACAAAAGACCTTGGTTTCATAAATTTTTATATGGAACAAATTAACCTAAATATAGCGTTAAATGAAAATTATTATTTTTATTACAAGTATATTTTTTTTTACAAATATTCAATCTCAAAATTTGGTTCCAAATCCGAGTTTTGAAGATTTTAAAAAATGTCCTGAAAAAGTATCTCAAATAAAAAAAACTTTATATTGGGTTTCTCCAACTGTAGGGACTCCAGATTATTATAATTCTTGTAACAATGGTGAAGTTGGAATTCCTATAAACACATCAGGATATCAATTTCCTTTTAATGGTAATGCATATATTGGAATTATTTTGTATAGTAAAAATGATTCTTATCGAGAATATGTCCAAGTGAAATTGGTTGATAAGTTAGAGAAACATAAAATTTACAAATTAAGTTTATATGTATGTTTAAGAGAAAGTTCATTATATTCAATCGATAAAATAGAAGTGTTTTTTTCAAATAATAAAATTAAATCTAAAAAGAGAGGAATTCTTGATTCTATTCCGCAAATTTCTAATAATATTATAATTAAAGATACTCTAAAATGGACTTTAATTTCTGGTTATTATAAAGCTAAAGGGAATGAGGAATATTTAATAATTGGGAATTTTCAAAAGAATAAAGATTTACAAATTTTAAAGAATAAAGTAAATGCGAATATTGAAAAAAAAGCATATTATTAT
Source organism: Bacteroidales bacterium (assembly GCA_027858745.1). Taxonomy (GTDB): domain Bacteria; phylum Bacteroidota; class Bacteroidia; order Bacteroidales; family UBA1715; genus JAQICB01. The sequence goes on along the minus strand of JAQICB010000081.1, from coordinate 632 downwards.
ATAGATAATGTTTCTTTGGTTCAAGTAGAAGAAACAGATTCGATTAGAAAAATATTAAATCCCCCTAAAAAACAAGCACAAAGAAATATTTTAAAGAATGTGAATTTTGAAACAAATAAATCAGAATTATTACCTGAATCTCATGAAACATTAGATACATTAGCAAATATACTTTTTAAAAATAAAAATTTACATATTGAGTTATATGGACATACCGATTCAACAGGTCAGGAAATTGATAATTATGCGTTATCTTTTGCTCGTGCGGAATCTGTGCTAAATTATTTAGTGCAAAAAGGGGTTTCTCGTGAGAGATTAACCGCAATTGGATTGGGTAGCTCCGAACCAATTGCTCCTAATAAAACAAAAGAAGGTCGATTAACAAATAGAAGAGTTGATTTTATTTTAATTGACAACTCAATGAAATTTAGGTAATAACTATTTTAAAGTTCGCTATGAAACCGCTTATCTACACAAAGATTACGAATAATCGGAAAAGATAATATATAGGTATTTTCGGCTTAATAGACAAATGTTAGGCTGTTTTTCCTTAAATATTTCCAAGTGGACAAAAATTAGGCTGTTAATTTCAGGAGTTTTACACTTTCAAAAAAGCATCAATAAACTTCATT
>JAQICB010000020.1 GCA_027858745.1 Bacteroidales bacterium | reverse complement strand
CCTTCTATGTCTACACCGAGATTAGCATTAACTGCTACATCCGCTGTACCATTATCAAGCGCAGTAAATTGTAAGCTAGCAAGATTACCACCTGTGTATGTAGTTGTACCATCAGTTAATACCATAATAGCTAACTCACCATTACCCATATCGGTAATGCTAGAGTCAGTACCAGTGTATTCCATAATACTATTATCATAATCAACATAGAATTTATAGCTTACAATACATCCACAGCTATCAATATCCTGCATATTTACATCAATACTAAAATCTTGACCTTTACAAGTCTCAGCATCACTTACTGCAAGGACTATCTCACAAGCAGGTTCTGGAATACATTCTTCTTGAGGACTAATGTAAGGGTGTAAACCTTGGTAACTGAGGCAACCTTCTCCATTTTGGGCAAATACTGAAAAATTACCTGTTCCTTCATTAAAATCTACTCGTATAGAATTATCTGTTTGAGATGTAATAGTGTTTCCTTCAGGTACAGTCCAGACAAATGAAGTTGCATTAATTCCATGTGCAGTATAAAGAACATTTTTTTGTGTTAAACAAACAGCTCCCCATCCTGTAGGGCCATCAATAGAAGTAATTTGTGGTCTTAGATTTTTATTAATTTCTAAAGAGCTTGATGCCGTTTGTATATCATTAATAGATTCTATTACGCTTAGAGTAACAGTACCTGTATTTTGTAAAAAACGTACATTTACATTCGTTCCAACAGCAGTGCTGGATGAATTGAAATCAGCATCTCCTGTGATAGTCCACGTATATGTTGCATCAGGTTTAGGATTATTAATAAAGTAGTTTTGATAATCCACACTATTAATACTCTCCTTACAGTTCGTAGGACTTCCTGTAATAAGATTATCTGATTGAGCAGATAAAATGTGAGAAAAAAGTAACAAAATGATAACAAACACCGTATTTAGTGTAGGTTGACCAAGTTTGTAACTTCGTTGGTTTTGTTTCATCATAGTACAGTAATCAATGTGACACAACAAGTTAACTTAGCTGTGTTACGGGTTAGGAGCCGTAATACAGCGTTTTTAATTGATTATATTTTACCTATTTTTTACGTAGGTTTTTTATGAAAACCTTTACGGCTTTACAACTATTTTTTCTGAAGTTTTTCCACACTTCACAATATAAGTACCTGATTGCAGTTCAGTATTTTTATGCACCATTTGTCCAATGGTATTATAAATTTCAAAATCTTCGCAATTGCATATAATTCTATTTCCGATAACTGTTATGGTATGTTTGTTTTTTTCTATTTGATTTAAATTCGTACCTGTATCAGTAATCTGAAAACTCTCACTTGTACTTTCTTCATACTTTGTGTCGTTCGGCTCTATTATAACCACAAAACTATCGTCTTTAGTTATAGAGCTTGGAATAGTAATGCTAAATTCTTGGTTATTTACAATAGTTGTATTTGTTGAAACAGTAATCGTTTCTGTTCCATTTTTTACTATTTTAACTGTAGCTAAGAAATCTTCCTGAGCTTCGTTCGCAATAGTACAAGTTACAGTAGTTTGGTCGGTTGAGATTGCAAATTCTTCAACAGTAGTTTTTACTGTAGTAGTACCTGTTATTTGAAAGCTTTGACTTGTACTTTTAGCATACGTATCATCGTTTGGTTCTATAACAACTACAAAATTATCACTAGATGTTATAGAGCTAGGAATAGTAACACTAAACTCTTGGTTGTTTACAATGTTTGTATTACTAGAAACTGTAATAGTTTCTGTTCCATTTTTTACTATTTTAATTGTAGCTACAAAGTTTTCTTGTAACTCATTTGTAACAGTACAGTTTATGTTTTTTTCGTCTGCTGATAAACCAAAACTACCAGTAGTTTGAATTTTATTACTTTTTTTATAAATTACTCTTGTACCTAAACCAAATGCAGTTTTGCTATCAAAGTAAGTAATTCTTGAATTTGGGTGGGGATTATACTCTTTTGTCCATGTTTGTCCATTGTCTCTACTTATAATTACAGAATCCATAAAATTCATATCACCATCATAAGTAACCATTATTGTATTATCATCTAATTTGTGAACATCAAGCATGCGTTGATATTGTACAGTATATGTTTCAATGTCAGTAAATGTTGTCGTACAATTTATATTTTCATCACAGGTATGAATTTTATGGTTTCTCCAGTCCATAACTATCCATGTGTTATTTATATAATAAGGAATTCCTGTAATACCACTTAAAAAATCCCAATTATCACCACCGTTTGTTGTATGTACAAGACCATTATCAGCCTCCATAAGCCCTTCTGAAGTTGATTTAAAAGCCCCTCTTGACTCACAATTATTATCACCAAAATCCCAATCCCAGTTAGCACTACCATCTGCTTCTGTCCATGTTTCCCCAGCATCAAGAGTTTTATAAATAATACTACCGCCAGCTGTTAATCGTTTAGCTCCCAAATATCCAATATCTGGTGTTATAAAGTATATATTAGCTCCATTAGCTTCCGTTTCAAATCGTTCCCATGTTTGTCCCGCGTTAATAGAACGATATATTACTTCATGTCCAGATAAATAAATAGTATCATTCGTTACGAATTGCATATTACTTAGTTTATCATTAAAATGAATTGTTTCCCATGTCTCTCCACCATCGGTAGTATGTAGCAAATTTTGTCCACTTCGCACATAGAGCTCTTCTCTACTTCTAACATGTAATGATTCTAACCCCTCTCCAGCTTCATATACATGTGTTTCCCATGTTTGTCCTTTGTTGTATGATATACGAGTAGTTAAAGAATTTCCAACATTTAAAACTATTTGGTCATTTACAAACTTGAATTCTGCCCAACTACCTATTATTGACCATGAACTACCTGCATCAGAAGAGTAATAACAAGAACCTTCTGATACATATAAGTCTCCGTTATCTAATTCATCTACATTAAATACATCATACCCATACATTGTAGTTGGATAATTAAATATTTTAGTAAATGTAAACCGTGGGTCATCAGTTGTTATGTTAATAACTCCATCATTATTCCCTATGAGCAACACATTACCATTTGCCAGTTCATGAATTCCATCTACGTATAAATTTGGGTCAGAATATGTCTCCCACGTTTGTCCTCCATTAGTTGTTTTATAATGTGTCATACCATTAGAGAAAGCATATCCTTCACTTTCATTGAAAAAACACAGGTGATAAACACCAATAAATCCCCCTTGAACTAATGTCCAGTCGTCTCCTCCATTATCTGTAACATACATATTGCCACTTGCTACCATAAATGCGGAATCAGCTGTTTTCCAATATAAGCTCTTAATATTTTTTCCTGTAAAATTGTATGATGAATGTTTCCATGTTTTACCTCCATCGTTAGTGAGTACCATAAATGTTGTTTTAACATCTAAGGAATCATATCTAAAGTAGCATATGCCTTGTAAACTATCGGGAGAAAATTCTAAATCATAGTTGTAGCTTAAAATATATTCATCTTCGCCATTTAACCCTTTTGAAGTTCTCAAATACGAACTTTTATCTTCTAATAAACAATTAAATACTGGTGTCCATGTTTTTCCAGTATCGGCACTATGGTACAAAAAGCCATTTTCCGAAAAAGCAGCTACTTCACTATTTTTACTAATATCAAAATCAATAAAATCACCAGTCCAGGCAGTTTTATAAATTGAATTCCATTCTGGAGTTTGGGCATACGTAATTTGTACACTTATGAGTGTAAAGAGTAAAAGTGAGAGTTTGCTGAGTGATTTCATAAATTTTTAGTTTGAAATGGATTGCTTCGCTTTGCTCGCAATGACGTTTTATAATCGTCATTGCGAACGCAAGAGAAGCAATCTATTTGTATGTTATCAATATATAGCCAAAAGATGAATAATTCACCCGCTGACTGATTTTGCTTATTCTGTTCCTTTATTTTCTAATATATATCCGTTTAATATATCTAAATCTGCGATGTTGATAAATCCATCGTTATTAAAATCTGCATTTTCTAAGAAACAACTATTTAATGTAAATGTTTTTGGTTCGGAACAATATACATCTAAAGTAATTGTATAACCACATTCAATACTAACTAATGCAGATGGATTTTCAATATAATATTTTAAAATATTACCATCTAAAGTTGTATAGCCTGTTTTTTCGGAGTCTGAACTTACTACAAGGTCATTTGGAGTACATTCTTCTTCGCAACAGTTTACAACATCGAATGTTACGTCAGCATATGCACTATCGCATTCGTTTAAAATTGTATAACGATATATGTATGTGCCACAATTCTCTGTAGGAGCAGAAATTTGACTCCATGTTCCTCCTGTAGGTTCTCCTACTAAGATTGCAGTACCTTGAGACGACCATACAGAATATTGAACTATACCATCTGTAACAGTTTGATTATTTACTACAATAGAAACTGTAGGTGTTTCTGGCGATGGAATAAACGAAACTGTTATTGTATCTTGTCCTTTACAGCCTTCGTTTGTAGTTCCAATTACAGAATACGTAGTTGTAGGGTACTGAACTGCAGTTGTAGCATTTGTACTCCCATTACTCCATGCGTATGTGTCTGCCCCACTTGCAGTTAACACAGAATTTGAATTTTCGCATACTGTAGTGTCACCACTAATTGTAACAGTAATAGGCATTTGAATTCTTTCGAGCTCAACATCTTTCTCAACAGTTTCTGCTTGTACAGGGCATGGTTCACCACCACAACCTTCTAATTCTTTTAATATACCACCAGCAACAGAGGCTACCGTATTCAACGGCGAACAATCAAGATTATCTTGCAATTGTAATGTAAAGGTTGCGGTTTGTCCTGGTTGAATCGCATACGAATCAGGAGCTGTTAATGTAACAGTATTACCATTTGTAGAAATAATGTATCCATTAATTTCAGTTGAACCACTTTGTGTCGTAATAACAACACCATTAGGAAGGTCTATAGTTACAATAGAATGTTCAAGTGGAGTATCAGAATTATTGGTCATATCTACTGTAAGAGTAGATATACTAGTAATACCTACCGTTTCAAAAGGTGTAGCTTTTGCTTCTATACCAATATCCTTTAATTGTTCTAAACCTGCAATAGGAGGATTGTAAATAAACGATTTTTGTTGCACATCACCACAATTTGTAACAGCTTTTGTTACGTATTCTATAGGGTAAATATGTGTTATTTCATCTCCTTCTGCACACACAATAGTAAAATCAAAATTTAATTTAACTACATCATTGTCTGATTGACGAGGTGGTAGAGGAGTTAATGTATCATTTTCAATATCTATTACCTTTCTAGATAAATATGAGTTATTTTCTGTTAGTTCTTCATCATCATAATTTTTATTGTAAGAAAGACCCGCATATTCAAAATTAATTTTTTTATCTACAATAGATGCAGTGTTACCTCCAACAGTTTCAATCCAAAATCCTACTTCGCTCAAATTAGCACGTCCCACATTGTAAATGTCTAGTGATACAGGAATATTGTCGCATAATTTGTAGGTAGAATCAGAATAATGAGATTCAGCTTCGAGAATAGCAAGTAAGTTTATTAATTCTAGTTGTGTGCTAATAGGAGTACAGCCAAATGCTTCAAACTCTTCTGCTATATTTGAAGAACTCATAATACTATCACTACAACTCCAAAAGCCATCAACATTAATATAGTTAGAACCTTCACTTTCACAGTCTAGTGCTTGAGCAACAAGAGATAAACGCGATTCACTATTAGTACCGCTTGTTGTTATAGCACCTAAATTTAAGTAAATAGTGTTCGTACTGACATCAAGCACAAAATCTTGACCTGGGGTTAAATTTTCTCCATTTAATATTAACCTCTTATATTCAAAACCAACTTTATTGTTACTATCAGGTTGAATTCTTATGATAGTGTTTTCTGTAGCCCAATTACCTTCATTTGTAAACACCATATCCCATCTTGTGTCTCTTGTTATATTTTGTTGAGAAGTAGGTTCAACAGTAACTCTAGGAGCATAAGCTCTTGAACGGCTTTGTCTTTCATATGTTTTTCGAGTTGTATCACTACACGACTCATAAAAATCGGTGTACTCTATAATTGCTGTTCCAGTGGTAAGACTTTGACCGCCTACTAAACAATTATCTGCTTTTAAACTTTGGCTGAACATTCCTTTTTTATTCGTTCCGTTAATTGTATAATAACCACTTATTTCATTTTCTTCAGATAAATCACTTTCTGTAAACTTCACACCTTCACCCATATGGTCAAAAGTTGAATATGTGAAATCAGGAATTTCAGGTAATAAAACATTAGTTATTCTAAAAGGATGGTTAGCAACATCGCTTTCGGCATACGTTGACCATATTTGAAAGTACACCTCCTCATCATTACATCTAGTACCATACCCAAAAGAACTATTAACTATTGGTTCAGGGTCATATAATCTAACATTCATACCTCTACTATTACCATTATGTGTCACGCTACCTTCAGTTACAAACGCAAATTCAACACGTAAATTATAATCTGCGGAATCAGGTAAACTATGGTTCCCATTAATGATAACAGAGCCATCAAGAAGTAAGTCTTCAATATTTAAATCTGAACCATTACAAACTAAATCAACAGGTACTTTCCATGCAATACCATTACTTATAGCATCGTCACTTTCAATCATTGATATAGGAGTACCTCCATTTACAGTTAATTCTTGAGAGATTGATGAAAATGTGAGTTTTTCATCTAAATCATATACTCGAGCAATAATATGTGTTATTTCAGGGCATGTATCGCAATAGTGACTAAGTTGACCTGTGGCTTTAATTGGAAGTTCAGTACATGTATTTATATCTATTGGATTTATTTGTTCTAAATCTACTGTTTTTATTACAGCACACTCAATTAATGAATCGTTTCCACAATCGAGAACAGCTATACCATCTTCGAATCCAATTAGCTCTCTAGCAGAACAGTTATCAGTTGACATTTCCATATTAAATCTCTGACCTGCATCACAATCTATCAAAACGTTAGCATTAACAGGAGATTGAATACTATAATTCCAGGTTGGGTACACTACATCTTCATTATTATATACTATTGCAACAGTGTCTACATCTAGGAACTTAGATTCAGGCAAAGTATTATATAGATTATAAGATCCATAATTATTTGAAACCTCATAAGTAGCAGAGTCTCCATGAGCAGCATCTGGAGGTGAAAGAAGATTCATATCCCCTATTACTGGTGCTCCACTTGAAAAGGAATTGCTATATCCTGCTGTGCCTTCTGTATTAGTGTAGTACACCCTAATATACATACGTGCATCTTCAGCATTAACACTCGTGTCGGCTTTAGCACTAACCTCAAAAAAATAACTAGTGGTTGAATCTGCTGGAATGTCAGATTCTATATCGTCTCCATCAAGATTTTGAGCTGGAATGTAGAACTTATTACCAACATTCTTTAATGTATCTCCATTTGCTATAACTATAATATCTTTTAAAGCAATAGTGTTATATATATATACATACGCATTTGTTATGCTATTAGATGGTATTGACTTACTATTGTTTTTAAATGTAAAATTAGCTTTATATTCTCTATTACAAAAAATTTGCAAGCTGTGTTACTTCTCTTGTTAAAGAGACATTAACGTTTGGAAGTATTTGATTATACTCCATTATAGTAGAAGCATTCTTTTGAAAACCACAATCTTGTTCTTGAACAATAATATCAGTAGAGAATTCTACTTGCATTTGATTAAAGTATTTCGTTGGTGTAAGAGATGTTACGACATAAAAGTCTTCATCTGAATCGAGACTATTTCCTAACCCAAGATTGTTTAGCATGCTTTCGTCAATCAAGAAACTCATTTCATTATTAGAATTTAGAATAAAATTAGTAATATCGATTCCCGATGTTGCATTTTCTGTTTGTGAAAGTAAAAAGCTTATGTTACCCAAATTTGCAGCAGTTGGAAATTTCATGTTGAAAACCATACTTTTTAAAGAACCTGAACCGTCAGGGTTATGAACTAATATGTTCTCTATTCTAGGAACTTGCCATTCAACTTGCTCAATATTAACATTATTATTTGTTGTTGTTTCTCCAGAACGTACATTTAAACTTGGAAATGTAACCGTATAATCTGTTGTAATCCCACCTTGAGCTGTTTGTGTTGCTCCTGTTTGACCATTTAATTCAATGGCATATTCTACATCAGTTTGGTTTGAAAGTGAAACAAAAAATGTATTATCATTGTTGTTATCATCAGTATCAATAGGTACAACCGCACAATTTGCAAATAAATTATAGTTTACAGTAAGAGATTCTCCTGGTAATATTGCAAATGTATCTTCAAAAATAACTTCATTACCACTTACTGTTGCCGAAATTGTTCCTGAAAATGTAATACTTTGAGCATCTATATTCATACCATCTGGTAAATTCAAAATCAGTTTAGAAATTTTAGCAATTTCATTGTTAATTGTTGCATTTTCTATTGTTGTAGAAAATGCACCAGATTCATTTAGTCCCATTTGAATACTTTCAGTTGGTACTGTTGTTTCCATTGTAATTATTTGAGCTTGAGCAAACATTCCGCTTAGCAACAAACACACAAATACAATTAACGACTTGAGCGACTGGCTTTTAACCGTAAAAAAAATGGTTTTGTTTCATCATAGTAATTTTAATAGTTATAAAACATTATTATAATTCAATTAAGTCATGGGTTAGGAGCCACAACTTTCTTTATATACCTTTTTGCCAAAAAAAAAATGGAATTTTTCTTCTCTTTTTTTATTTTTCTGAGTGGTAGTCAGAAAAAAATCTTGCTGCTATTAATTTCTTATATTATTTGACGCAACAAATATATGAGTATTTATATTCACAAACAAAACGATTTAATACTTATTTTTTGGTGTATTACTATTTTAACCTGTTATTTAACCCATAAAGTTGCGTATATCTGTTTTTGTTTGTAGCCTTTTTCTTTCATTACAGAAATTGTATACCTTTGTTCTGAGGTTAAATGTTTCATATTGCAACTTTTTTTTAGCGAGGAGAGGGCAAAATTAAACTTTATCCATCAGGGCAAAGAGAGAAGTTTTTTTCTTCTCATTTGTCTTGAAAAATTTAATCTTTATCTCCTCTGAAAAAGTTGCATTTATTAGTTGAATTTAGGTGATTTAAAATTAATGGAAAAGGAAGGTTCTGGATATGATAAGATTTTTGAAACCTTGCTTTCGAACGGCAAACCACTTCCTGAACCATCGGAAGAGTACGACCGAGTAAAAGTAACTATTCACAAACGCATTGTTAACAAATACGTTATTCAGTTTATAGAAAAGGTAAATGCCGAATTTCAGTTACGTTCAAAAGAAGTAATAAGCTTAGGTTTAATTGCTCAATATACTTCATTAACGGCTATTGAATTTGCTAAATTATTGGGATTAGCAGAAAAAGACGATACCCGTGCATGGCTTGGACGTTTAACGGAATTTGAATTACTTAAATCAAAAGGAAAAACCAAAGGAACAGAATATTATGTAGATCCATCGGTTCTCAGAAAACATGAATTTAAAGGTTTAACCGATTTAAAGAATATACCTTCTCACCGTTTAGAAGCACTCATAATTGAAGATATAACCCGATATAAAATGAGTTCTATAAGTGAAATTCATCAACGTATAGGTAAAGAAATACCTTTAAGAACTATCAGATATCAACTTATAGAAAAGGGTGAAGTAGTTAAAGAAGGTGAAAAAAAAGGAACACGATATTTTATTGACAAATAAATGCGAAAAAAATAATAAAATGTCAATAACTTGTCAATAAACAAGATGTGTTATTGTTGTAATTGCTTAGAATGTAGATAAATAAATAGTTTAAAGATATTAACAAATGCCAAGTAATAAAGAAACATTATTTCAAGACCATATTTGTGCTTTCCTCGAAAGAGAGCATAAATATATTCCGTTGAGTAAAGCAGATTTTACCGATAAGGAATTCCATATTATTGAAAAACATTTTGTTTCTTTTATTACATCTACGCAAGCCGATAAGTATGCAACTATTGAAGAAAATTACGGAACCGATACCAATCTTGAAATTATAAAAGCATTAAAGGATGAACTAGCTAATAAAAAGCTCTGGCTTATTATGCGAGATGGTTTATTGGTAAAAGGCACTCAAATTGAATTATACAAGCCAAAACCTCGCTCTGTTACTAGTGAACTACAAGAAGAAAACTATCAAAAGAATTTATATTCGTTTACTAAAGAATATTACTATAATAGCCTTACACAAGAACGTATTGATATTGTAATATGGTTGAATGGCTTACCTATTATTGTAATTGAATTAAAGCACGAAGACGAAGGTCAAACCTGTGAAGATGCTATTTTTGAAAGTTTTCTAAATAGAGATTTACAAAACCAATTATATAAAATGCCATTTCTATATGTTGCTTCGAGCAATACAGAAATTAAAGTGGCAACCTGCCCAGATTCAGAAAAGAATTTTCTATGGTTTAATTCGGAATTGGTAAATAAAGCAGAAACAAAAGGCGAATATCCAGTAGAGCATTTATACCGCCATGCACTTTCAAAAGAAAATATTGCTAAATATTTGGAGCATTATTTAGTCTTTGTTCCTGCTAAGGAAAAGATTACCGATGATGGCGAATTAATCAAAACACCTTCTTTTACAATTTTCCCACGTTATCATCAATTACGGGCAAGTAAACTACTGGCTGAAAACGTAAAAGAGCATGTAAATGAAAACAAAGTACTTGGTAAAAAATACTTGATTAATCATTCAGCAGGTTCCGGAAAAACCCTGACTATTGCCTGGATGGCTGATTTACTTGATAGTCTATATACTGCTGAAAACGAAAAGGTTTTTGATAATATTATCATCCTGACAGACCGCCGGAGTTTAGACAAAAACGTGAAAGATGATTTAGAAAAGTTTACCCACCTGGGTACTAAAATCAATTTCACAAAGCGTTCAGACGATTTAGCAAAGTTTTTGGACCGAAACAGAGCAATTATTGTAACTACAATACATAAGTTTGGGCATATACAGGATAAATTGCAATCAGCAACCGATTTGCAAAACAGAAAAGTAGCATTCCTGATTGATGAAGCACATCGTTCGCAGGATGGGAAAATGGCATTGAAACAACGACAGTATTTCAATAACCAGGAAGAAGTCGATTCAGAAGAAAGTGATGATACGGAAAATGAAAATGAAATTGAAGACAAAATAAAGAATCTAAATACCAGTAATCAGGTATTTGTAGCTTTTACTGCCACTACAACACCAAAAGCTGTTTCTTTCTTTGGTGAACCATTCGATACCTACACCGAAGATGAAGCTATTAAAGAAGGTTATATCTTAGATGTTGCTCAAAACATAATTTCTTATGAAACACTTTATAATCTAAAATTCAATACCGATTATATTCCAACACAAAAAGATGGGAAAGATTTTCCAAGTGGTATTGTTAGTAAAGCACTTAAAACATTAGCTTTTAACGATGATGATTTGATTCAATACAAATCAGAGGTAATCATTAAACTTTTTGAGGAAAAAGTGTTTAATGCTGCTAACGGATGTGGAAAAGCAATGGTTATTGCATCCTCTCGGCCTGCCGGTTTAAAGTATTTTAAAAACATAAAAACAATACTGCAAGAAAAAGGTGCTGACTATAAAGCTTTATTTGCATTTAGTGATTATATCGACCCTGTAACAAACGAATCCATTGAAGAAGTAAAAGTTAATCAGCTCAATACTCTTCATAATAATCAAGCAATTGAAGATGTATTCGATTTAGACGAGTATCGGATTCTCGTTGTTGCTAACAAATTTCAGACAGGTTTCGACCAACCATTACTAACTGCTATGTTTTTGGACAAAGCTGTTAATGGCGTGAATGCTATACAAACAGTTTCCCGGCTTAACAGAAAACATATAGACAAAGAACAGGAGGATATTTTAGTAGTCGATTTTACCAATAATTCAGATAAAATATTTGAAGCATTTAACAAGCACCGTAAGGGGTCACCCTACAAAGAGAAAGAGCCGGATAAGGATATTTTGCCCGAATTATACAAACAGATTATTGATAAGGCGGTTTTTACTGAAAAAGAAATCCATGCTTATATAGAAGCATATATGGATGCTGAAACAGAAGCAAAGAAGCGAAATTCAACAGCCGATGCTGTTTTGAGTAATTTAAATCAGGATTATAGGTCAGTTTTTAAAAGCAAATTATCAAAGATTGATGACCAAAAAGAATATATTGGCTTGTTAAACAGATTTGTTAATCTGTATTACTTCATTGCTCAATTTTTCGTACTTGAATTGAAGGTGAATAATTTCATTGTTTTTGCTGAGGTAATGGCAACTATATTAATAAAGAAAGGTAAAACAAGTGCGCTTAAACAGTTGCTTAAAAACATTGAGCTAACAAAAGGTGCTGTAAAATATGACGGTTCAAAAGCAAATATTCACAAAGTAAAAGAAAAGCGAAAAACTGGATTGAAAATAGGTAATGGTGACCACACACCACCAAGAACAACTATTGAAGAAGCATTGGCTGAAATTGAGCAGAAATACCAAATAAATAAAGTTGACGCTATAGTAATTAAAGAGATTTGCGAGGATGTTTCCAAACGTTACGATATCCGACAAAAAATTACAGAAAACAAAGACAATGAAAATTATTTAAAAAATAGTGCCGAGCCGAAAGTTAAACGTGAAGTTCGAAAAGGTTATGAAGAACGAGAACTTTGGGAAAAACTTGAAGACCCAATTTATACACAACGTGGAGGAATAATAAGTTTAATGGGAAAAACTATAATAAAAACAATTTTAAGTGCAGCAGGATAGTTTTATATGATTATCCGTGTTTGTACCTAAATTCATTTTTATTACTAACAGCAGCCACTAAAAGCCTACCAAATAAGGCTTCTTTAAAGTATCTGCGATTGAACTTATAACAGAATTCA
>JAQICB010000143.1 GCA_027858745.1 Bacteroidales bacterium | reverse complement strand
AAAAACAGTTTTTCTGCGTTAAATTATTTCACAATAGCTCGCTATTATTCAATAATTTGCCTTGATAAACAGCTTTTTATATCAATCTGAACTCGAAAAATTACGTCGAACTCAGGTTATTATTATCAAAATTCTCAAAGCGGCACATCCAAATTGGATAATTACCATATAGGTGTTTCAATAGGGAAAAGACGCTATGTGAAAAACAAACATTTATTTTGGGATATTGGTATTGGTCTTTCCTATGGCATTGGAGTATACAGATATTATTCAAAACATGATGAGGTCGGTCACGATAATATATATTCATTCTATCCAAGATTTATACTTAATGTTGGATATCGGTATTAATGTAAGAGTACATGTTTTTATAAAGAGAATATGATAAAAAAGTATATATACATATTATTATTTTTAGATTCCGTGTTGCGTGGCGGCACTTTTTTGCTTCTTTTTTTTGCTTTAGAAAAAAAGAAGAAGAATCTTTTGAAATAAAATCATATATTTCAATATATGATTTTGTATTATTTTTTATATATTTGCATATATCGAAAATGAAAAAGCCGATACAATGTTCATACTCGATGCCATACATAATAGAAATAGCGTGGTTGTAGAGAGAGAGAGAGCAATCTCTTTATATCTCATAATATTATATATTTTCATATTCGTGGTCCGGATACAGAATGTTCCTATTTCTGATATCTGTGATTTCAAAGCACACAGTTGTTTTGCTTTGAGGCGAATACCGAAAAGCCTTATGAGTAGGTAAAATATATAATAATGAATAATCATGAAAAAAGAATTTTTAACATTAGCAATATCAACCATTTTATCAATTTCAGTGTCTGCCCAGTTACAAGTTGATTCCGAAGGCGATGTGGGAATTGGTACTACTACTCCTTCAGAGCAACTAGAATTATATGGAAATAACAATAAAATAAAATTTTCGAATACCGGAGATAATGCAACAGGCTTACTTTTGGTAGATATAAAATATCCGACTTTAGAATTTGCAAAAATTTATTATACAACAAATAGTAATTATATCCATATTTGGAATGCCGGTAGTGGGAATGGTATAAATATTAACGATAATGGATATGTTGGTATAAATAAACTCCCTTCATATACATTAGATGTTAATGGAACAATTCATGGCACAAGCATACAACCTTCTGATAGAAAATTAAAAGGAAATATTAAGCCATTTGATACTAAACTGTGTTATAAAATAGATTCTTTAAAGGCCTATTCATATAATTACAAAACCTACAAAAAAATAAGCAAACAAGCATCAAAAGGTGATTCATACTTATTTGATAATACAGATTTTGAATGTGTGTTAACAGATTCATTAGAATCTCGCCTCAGTTACGGATTTATAGCACAGGATGTACAAAAAATATATCCTGAACTTGTGTATGAAAATGACAGTAGCGGAATGCTTGCAATAAATTATGATGGATTTATTCCAATATTATGGGAAGCAAACAAAACACTAAACCATCGGCTTGCATACTTAGAAGCACGCATAGATTATTTAGAAACAAACATGCAAATTTCTCAACAAAATGCAAAGAAATCACAAGCAATAACCGCTTCTTCATCTGAGAATATTTCTGTGTATACACAAAAAAATATACACGAGAATGCAGAAGTGTATGTTTTGGATTTAACCGGCAAAATGGTGCATTCATTTTCTGTGAATGATACGGGCAACATTGTAATTCCTTTCGACACATTACAACCGGGCATGTACACTTGTGCGATAATTGTAGATAGTCAATTGAACGATACAAAAACAGTAATGATAACTCAATAAAAATTATGGATATGAAAAGGATTTTTATATATCTAAACATCTGTTTATTGAGTATATCATTATATGCTCAACAAGATTGGGAAGATTTAGGTGATCAAACAATTCATCACCCAATAAATAATTTTCCATTTAGACCTGCAAGTTTAGATTGGATGGAAACACATGACACAAAATGGTGGTGGGAAAATAATCCAGACAGACAGTGTTTAGAATATACCGTGTTTTTTAATGGTGGAACAAATTATGATGTGACAGATGGTGGATATTCTTCAGATTTTCAAATATTTTGGAATAAAGCTACAAGATTAATGACAAATGATGTTGGTGGTAAAAAAAATTATCTTGCATTAGGATGGCGATATGATAAATTTAATGATAGTAAATTAGAAGTTGGTTTTTATGCTCATAGAGATCATGATGAAATTTTGCCTGGAATCACTAATCGGAGAATTTTTGAACAATTACATTCAAAATCATTAAATTCTAGTATTCCTTATGCTACATTTAATGTTAAATTAGCATTTACAAAAGAATTATACTATTCAAATATTGATGGATATGCTTTATTAACTATTCATGATGTGGAAACCTGGGATAATAACGAGGAAATTGAAACCAAATTACAATATGGTTGGTTTGGTGATGCTGAACAGTACTTTAATACAGAAGATATTTATATTGATATAAAAAATGTTAAACTAGACAGAGATTCTTTTTGGAATAACGTAACCTTTACTTCTGCAATAAATAGTTTGAAAATTGCACATACACGAATTAAAACAAATTTTCCTTATAGAACATTCTCATCTAATAATATTTATTTAAGTGCTTATTGTGAAAGCACAATGACTGATCAATATACTAATGAAGAGAATGTTGAATTATCATATAAAGGATCTTTTTTAATTATTGAAGGAAATGGAAATCAAGTGAATTTTTATGGTAATAATATTTATTATGATTATCCGTGTTTGTACCTAAATTCATTTTTATTACTAACAGCAGCCACTAAAAGCCTACCAAATAAGGCTTCTTTAAAGTATCTGCGATTGAACTTATAACAGAATTCATC
>JAQICB010000142.1 GCA_027858745.1 Bacteroidales bacterium | reverse complement strand
GATGAATTCTGTTATAAGTTCAATCGCAGATACTTTAAAGAAGCCTTATTTGGTAGGCTTTTAGTGGCTGCTGTTAGTAATAAAAATGAATTTAGGTACAAACACGGATAATCATAATATTTTTTTCGTTTTTTATTATAGAAATATCATTTTCATTTAATAAAACACCTTGATTATTATCAATTTTATAAATCCAATCAGGCATTTTTTTGCGAATTTTTCTATAATAAATTATAACAAAATAAGATATAATAAAAATAATAAGGGGTAATACGAAAATTAGAACATACAAATAATCAGTATTGATTAATAAAAAAAACAATCCTATCATTAAAATAAAATAACAAAGCAAAATAACATTTTGTGTTATTTCTATCTTTTGATTTGCTTTCATAGCAAAATCAATAGTAAAGTATCTAGAATGAACTATAGGTAAAAAAAAACTAATCATAATTATAATTACGCATTATCTAATAACATATAAACTCACACTTGAATTAATTCATTATCAGCATAAATTTTATTCTCCTCGCTACCGTGCCACTCCTTTCACATAGCTCTTACCACAAGCAATATACAAAATTATCTTTAAACAATAACATCGTTTGCATATGCTTTTCCATTTTTCAACTCCTTTTAATCGTTGAACGTCCCCCGCTACCGCGCACGCAATGCCATTAAGTTAAGCGATTTTGAAATAGTTTTTTTTATGTTGCCCCTATCAGGGCGTTTGTGATTATGAACGTATATCATACCCAAGGCGTTGCCGTTGGGCTGAATTAGTATAGGCTTTCAGCCTATTTTGCGTTGAATATTTCACCGCTACCGCGCAAACCTTTAGCTCAACGAATTTAATCCTTTCGCATGGCTCTGCTAAAACGCACAATATAACGCCACGAAGTGGTAGTATAATATAGCCCAATGGCAACGCCTTGGGGGTTGTGTGTAATACACTGATAAAAAGCGCCCTGAAAGGGCAGCCTATAATTATTGAGAAATATATATGCTTAACTTAATGACATTGACTGTGCGACTGTGCGTGAATTTTTTTTTTCCTTCTCAGCAATTGAAACGCACATTCACAATTAAAAAATCCCTATTCTCTATGCTCTTTATGTTGAAAAACATATCTTTGTACCTATAAATGTCAACAAAGAGATGAGCAAAGCTATATTAGAAATTGAGAACGTATCTAAGCAATATCGTCTTGGGTATGTGGGAACGGGCACCTTGAGTGATGATGCTAAGCGATGGTGGTATAGCATGCGGGGAAAGGAAGACCCTTTTATGAAAGTCGGGGAGGAAAATAAACGCGGCGAAGCCGGTGATTCTGAATATGTCTGGGCATTGCGTGACATTAACCTGCAAGTTCATGAGGGAGAAGTTTTAGGTATTATTGGAGCAAATGGAGCAGGGAAATCTACCCTACTGAAATTATTAAGTCGGGTTACCGGACCCACCACCGGGAAAATTACCGCACGTGGGCGAATTGCCAGCCTTTTGGAAGTAGGAACAGGTTTTCATCCTGAACTTACCGGACGTGAAAATATTTATCTCAATGGTGCCATACTTGGCATGACAAAACAGGAAATAAACAGCAAACTTGATGAAATTATCGATTTTTCGGGTTGTGAACGCTATATAGATACGCCGGTAAAACGCTACAGTAGTGGTATGAATGTGCGGTTGGGATTCGCAGTTGCAGCACATCTTGAACCGGAGATTCTGATTGTTGATGAGGTGCTTGCTGTTGGCGATGCCGAATTTCAGAAAAAAGCAATCGGCAAAATGAAAGATGTTTCGAAAGGACAGGGAAGAACAGTGCTGTTTGTAAGTCATAATATGGATTCAATAGCTCAATTATGTAACCGTTCAATTTTATTAAAAAATGGTAATATTATTGATAACGGTAATACAAAAAAAATTATTGAGAAGTATATAATAAATCAAGATTTAAATAAATATAGTCTTGAGAATCCTAAAAAAAGAAGCGGTACGAAAGAACTATCAGTTAATAAGGTTCAAATAGAAAGGGATAATAAACCGGTACATACTGTTTTTTCAGGAAAACCTTTTACAATTAGAATAAAGGTTAAATCTCAAAATAATAATAAAATTTCAAATTTAGTTGTCGGATTTGGTATTAATAATATGTTTGGCAGAAAAATTTTTTCTGATTCCTCAAAATGGGAAGAAAATTATTTTGAAAAAGAAAGTCATAATGATAATGTTGATTTTTTAATTCATGTTCCTGGTTTACCAATTATTAGAGGAAATTATATCTTGGATGTAATTTTAAGTAATGGAATAGAAACAATTGATTTTATTGAACATTGTGCTGTTTTTAATATTGATGACGATGATTTTTCTTACGGACTTGACAGAAGTATCGATCATGGTGATATTAAAATAAATTGTTTATTTGAAATGTGTAAAGTTTCACCACGTTGTTAATGGAAAATCTTCCCCCTTCCTTTGCTTCGTTCCGCTACGCTCCACTTCGCAACGGAAGGGGGAAGTTTTTCCATTACCAACGTGGTGAAACTTTCCACATTTCAAATAAACAATTTATTTTAATATCACCATGATCGATAC